>NZ_DAOKZA010000011.1:0-101502 GCF_035325925.1 Azohydromonas sp.
GGCCACGCCGTGCTGGCCGGCGCCGGTCTCGGCGATCACGCGCGGCTTGCCCATGCGGCGCGCCAGCAGCGCCTGGCCGATCGTGTTGTTGACCTTGTGCGCGCCGGTGTGGTTGAGGTCCTCGCGCTTGAGGTAGATCTGCGCGCCGCCGAGTTCGCGGCTCAGCCGCGCCGCGTGGTACACGGGACTGGGGCGCCCGACGAAGTGCTTCAGTTCGGACTGGAATTCGGCGACGAACTCGGGGTCGGCGCGGTAGCGGCCGTAGGCGGCCTTCAGTTCCTCGAGCGCGTGGATCAGCGTCTCGGCGACGAAGGTGCCGCCGTACGGCCCGAAGTGCCCGCGCGCGTCGGGTTGGGAGTAGTTCAGCATCGAAACGGGGTCTCAGGTCGCGGCGGCGAGCCGTTCGTCGGCTTCGCGCACCGCCAGGCAGAACCGGCGCATCAGCGCGGCATCCTTGATGCCTCTCGCGCTCTCGACGCCGGAGCTCACGTCAACGGCCCAGGGCCGCACGCGCAGCACGCCATCGGTCACGTTGGCAGGATTCAACCCACCAGACAAAACGACCGGACAGGGCACGCCGGGGGGAATCGAGCACCAATCGAAGACCTTTCCGCCGCCGCCGTATCCCTCGACGTGCGCGTCGAGCAGCAGCGCGCGGGCGTTGCCGAAGCGGGCTGCGAAGTCTAACAAATCGAAACCCGGCGCCATGCGTGCGGCGCGCAGGTACGGCCGGCCTGCGGCGTCGCACTGCGCCGGCGTCTCGTCGCCGTGGAACTGCAGCAGCGCGTGCGGCACCTCGGCGACACCGGCGCCGACCTCGGCCGGCGTGGCGTTGACGAACAGCAGCACCGGCGTCACGAAAGGCGGCAGCCGCCGCGACAGCGTCCCCGCCCGCGCCGCGCCGACGGCACGCGCGCTGCCCGTCCACAGCACGAAGCCGACCGCGTCGGCGCCGGCGTCGACCGCGGCGTCGACGTCGGCCTCGCGGGTCAGGCCGCAGACCTTGATGCGCGTGCGCCGCGCCGATTCAGGGTATCCAGTCGAAGGCGGGCGTCGCGGCGGGCAGTCCATGCCGCGCATCGTAGTACGCGCCGGCGAAGTACAGCCCGTCGGGCGCGAACGTCGGTGCCGCCGCCTCGCGCCGGCGCGACGCCAGCACCTCGCCGACCCAACCCGGCGGGTGCCGCCCCTGTCCCACCGCCAGCAGGCAGCCCATGATGTTGCGCACCATGTGGTGCAGGAACGCGCTGGCGTCGAAGTCGAAACGCCAATAGGCCCCGGTGCGCGCGCCGCGGCGCGAGATGGCGATCGCGCGCAGTTCCTTCACCGTGCTCGCGGCCTGGCACGCGGCAGCACGGAACGCACTGAAGTCGTGCGTGCCGACCAGCAGGTCGGCCGCGGCGCGCATCGAGTCGCCGTCGAGCGGGCGGAACACCCAGCCGGCCAGCCCGGCCTCCAGTGCCGGGCGCACCGGCGACTCGAGCACCAGGTAGACGTAGCGCCGCCCCCGCGCGCTGTTGCGGGCGTGGAAGTCGCCGCCGACCGGGCGGCACCACTGCACCGCGATGTCGGCGGGCAGGAAGCGGTTGGTGCCTCGCACCCACGAGAACGGCTCGCGCTCAACCGGTGGGTCCACGTGCACGACCTGATTCAGCGCGTGCACGCCGGCGTCGGTGCGACCGGCGCAGACGGTGGCGACCGGCGCATCGGCGAACGCCGACAGCGCCTGCTCGAGGTGATCCTGTACGGTGCGGCCATCTGGCTGGCTCTGCCAGCCATGGTAGGCGGCGCCGCGGTAGGCGACGCCCAGCGCGAGGCGCGACGCCACTGCCGCCGCCGCCGCGCCGTCAGGCGAGGTCGTCGAGCATCGCCTGCGCCTTGGCCTTCAGCGCGTCGCCGCCCTTGGCGACGACCTCCTCGAGCAGGTCGCGCGCGCCCTCGACGTCGCCGATCTGGCGGAACTCTTCGGCGAGTTCGAGCTTGCGCTGCAGCGGGTCGGTGAGCTCGTCGTCGTCCTCGGGCGGCAGCTCGACCGGCTTCGCGCCGGCGAGCGTGCCGAAGTCGAGCATCGGCGGTTCGAGCGCACCCGGCAGCGTGTTCGCCGGCCCCGGCGCGTCGAGGTCGAGCGACAGCGAACCCAGGTCGAACGGCGCGGCCGCGGGCGACGGCGCTTCGGTGCGCGGCGGCGGCGTGTCGTCGACCGGGATCTCGAAGTCGAGCTGCGAGTCGGGGGCGCTCGCCGGCGTCAGCGGCTGCGTCGTCTCCATCAGCGGCATCGGCGCCGACAGCGGCTCGCCGGGGGGCGGCGGTGCGTTCAGGTCGAGGTCGAGCTCGACGTCCATCGGTGCCAGCGGCTCCAGC
The DNA here is from genome assembly GCF_035325925.1 of Azohydromonas sp. Taxonomy (NCBI): domain Bacteria; kingdom Pseudomonadati; phylum Pseudomonadota; class Betaproteobacteria; order Burkholderiales; family Sphaerotilaceae; genus Azohydromonas; species Azohydromonas sp. The sequence continues at coordinate 2,362 of NZ_DAOKZA010000011.1, forward strand.
GGTTGGCGCGAGTCCGGCGCGGCGTAGGCCGACGGCGTCGGCAGCACCGACTGCGGCATCGTCGTCGCGCCGAGCGCGGCGGCGGCCGTCGTCGCCGCGGCCACGCCGCCGGCCGGCTTGCCGCCCGAGCGGTACAGCGCGTTGTCGGGGTCGATCTGGCGGCCGAGCTCCTGCGCCTTGAGCCAGTCCTCGCCCTCGCCGCGCGTGAGCCCGTACAACTGGGTCGCCAGCGCTTCGAAGCCCTTGGTGTCACGGCGCTTCGCGTAAACCTCGAGCAGCTTGCTGCGGATCGCCAGCCGTTCCGGGTTGGCGCGCATCGCCTCCTTCAGGATCTCCTCGGCCTGCAGGTCGCGACCGTAGGCGAGGTAGACGTCGGCCTCGGCGACCGGGTCGACGTCGCCGATCGCGTCGAGCTGGCTCAGCGAGTAGCTCATCGACGACGGTGCGCCGGTGGCGGCTGCCTCGCGCGTGTCGACGCGCTGGCCACCGGTGGCGCCGAAGAACGAGTCGGGCTGGATCTTGCTCTCGAGGAACGACGTCTCGCCGCTGTCCACCGGCGACTTGCGGCGCAGGCGGTAGATGCCCAGGCCGGCGAGCAGCGCGATCAGCACGCCGGCGGCCGGCAGCACCAGCGGGTTGTCGAGCAGCGTCTCGACGAAACCGGGCTCGGCAGCAGGCGGCGCGGCGGCCGGTGCGGGTGCCGGTGCGGGTGCCGGTGCGGGTGCCGGTGCCGCAGCGATCGCCGGCGCGGCCGGCACGAGGACCGCCGCCGACGCCGCCGACGCGCTCACCGCGGGCGCTGCCGGTTGCGACGCGCCAGCGTCCGGGCGCGCGGCCTGTTGCAGCCGTGCGAGTTCCTCGACGTTGCGTGACAGCTCGGCCACTCGCGTCGACGCGTCGCGCTGTTCGGCCTCGCGCGACAGCCGCGCTTCCGCGGCACCGGGTTGCACCGTGCCCTGCGACAGCTTCAGCTGGTCGGGCGCTGCGGCCGACGGCGTGCGCTCCTCGACCGACGCCTGCACCGTGCCGGTGGCGCGTCGCGCCGGCTCGTCGGTGCGCAACGACGGAGCCACGCCCGCGAGGCGCTGGCGATACGCGTTGAAGTCCTCGCTCTGCGCGCGGATCACCTGCAGCGCCTCGTCGCGCGGCACCTGCGTCGCCGCGTCGCCGCGTGGCACGGCGAGCACCGAGCCTGCGCGCAGCAGGTTCATGTTGTTCTCGATGAACGCGTGCGGGTTGGCACGGTACAGCGACACCAGCATCTGTTCGAGCGACACGCCCTGCGGCGCGGTGCGCGTCGCGATGCGGCTGAGCGTGTCGCCGCGGCGCACCGTGACCTGGTCGGCGTCGACCGGCGCCGGGCGCGGAGCCGGCGCGGCCGCGACCACGGGCGCGGCAGCGCGCGGAGGCGACGCGACCGGCGCAGGCACCGGGGGACGGCCCGCGGCCAGCGGCGCAGGTGCGGGCGGCGCCGGCGTGGTCACCGGCGACGTCACCGGCGCGGCGGCCTGTGCCGGCGGCGCGGGCTGGATGCGCGGCGGATCGAGCAGCAGGGTGTACTCGCGCACGAGCCGCCCGCTGGCCCAGTTCAGCTCGAGGATCACGTCGACGAACGGCTCCTGCACCGCGCGCTCGCTGGCCAGGCGCAGCACCGCGCGGCCGTCGGGGCGGCGCACCAGCGTGGCGCGCAGCCCGGGCAGCACGGCGTTGTAGTCGAGGCCGGCGGCGCGGTACGCCTCGGGGGGCGCCACGCGGACCTGCAGCGTGGCCGCCTCGTCGGGGGTCATGCTGGCGACTTCGATCTCCGCGCGCAGCGCCTCGCCCAGCGCCGATTGCACCTGCAGTCGGCCGAGCCCCAGCGCCCACGACCCGGAGGCCAGCACGCACAGGGCCGCAGCCGCCACGCTCCTGAGGGCGAAGCGCCCCGCTTTGACTGGACTCACGTTCAAAGCCTCTCCCAACGATCAGGTCGGGCCCCGGGGGCCCGCCGCCGGCAAGTCTAGTCGCCTGCCACCGAGTGTCGATCGGTCGAAACCGACGCGGACTCGAGCATATAGGTTGCAAAGCTCATGCAAAGCCCGATTTCGGGCCGCATTTGTCACGCTTCTCGCGCCCGCTCCCGCCTGTGGTCGCCGCGCAACGCACCACCGGGCGCCGTCCGCCGCCGACGCGGCGGGGTCGTGCGCGGCTCTTGCGCGCCGGATCAGGCCTCGAGCAGGATGCGCAGCATGCGCCGCAGCGGCTCGGCGGCGCCCCACAGCAGCTGGTCGCCGATCGTGAACGCGCCGACGTACTCGGGCCCCATCGCCAGCTTGCGGATGCGGCCCACGGGGATCGTCATCGTGCCGGTCACGGCCACCGGCGTGAGGTCGCGCATCGTGGCCTCGCGCGTGTTCGGCACCACCTTCACCCAGGCGTTGTCGGCGGCGATCATCGCCTCGAGGTCGGCCACCGGGACGTCCTTCTTCAGCTTGAAGGTCAGGGCCTGGCTGTGGCAGCGCATCGCGCCGACGCGCACGCAGAACCCGTCGACCGGCACCGCGGCGCCGCCGAACCCTTCGCCCTGGCCGAGGATCTTGTTCGTCTCGGCCATGCCCTTCCACTCCTCGCGGCTCACGCCGTTGCCCAGGTCCTTGTCGATCCACGGGATCAGCGAGCCGCCCAGCGGCACACCAAAGTTCGCCGTCTCCTCGGCGCTGAGTGCCTGCTGGCGCGCCAGCACGCGACGGTCGATCTCGAGGATCGCGCTGGCCGGGTCGTCGAGCAGAGACTTGACCTCGGCGTGCAGGGTGCCGAACTGCGTCAGCAACTCGCGCATGTGCTGCGCGCCGCCGCCCGAGGCCGCCTGGTAGGTCATCGTGCTCATCCACTCGACCAGGCCGGCCTTGTACAGCGCGCCGACGCCCATCAGCATGCAGCTGACGGTGCAGTTGCCGCCGATCCAGTTGCGCCCGCCGCGGGCCAGCGCACTCTTGATCACCGGCAGGTTGACCGGGTCGAGCACGATGACGGCGTCGTCGGTCATGCGCAGCGTGCTCGCGGCGTCGATCCAGTGCCCGTTCCAGCCCGCGGCGCGCAGCTTCGGGAACATCTCGCTCGTGTAGTCGCCGCCCTGGCAGGTGATCACGATGTCGCAGCGCTTCAGCGCGCCGAGGTCGCGCGCGTCGGCCAGCGTCGTCTCGTGCTTCGCGAGGCCGGCGATCGACGCCGGCAACGCACCGCCGGCGTTCGACGTCGAGAAGAACAGCGGCTCGATCAGGTCGAAGTCGCGCTCGGCGCGCATGCGATCCATCAGCACCGAGCCGACCATGCCGCGCCAGCCGACGATGCCGACCAGCGGTTGTTGCGGTGTAGCCATGTCAGTCTTGCCTTTCCAGTGATCCGGACCCCTGCCTGCCCCGGGTCGCATCGCCGGGGTCCAGGAGGTGGGGGCGAGACGATCCGAGAGCGGCTAGCTCTTGGTGATGGTTTTGCCGGTGATCGCGGCGACGACCGCGTCGCCCATCTCGCGCGTGCCGACCTTCGTCGTGCCCTCGCTCCAGATGTCGCCGGTGCGCAGTCCGGCCGCGAGCACGGCCTGCACCGCGCGCTCGACGCGGTCGGCGGCTTCGGGCTGGGCGAGCGAGTAGCGGAGCATCATGGCTGCGGAAAGGATTGTAGCCAGCGGGTTGGCGACGCCCTGGCCGGCGATGTCCGGCGCGCTGCCGTGGCTGGGCTCGTACAGCCCCTTGTCGTTCGCATCCAGCGACGCCGACGGCAGCATGCCGATCGAGCCGGTCAGCATCGCCGCCTCGTCGGACAGGATGTCGCCGAACATGTTGCCGGTGACGATCACGTCGAAGGCCTTCGGCGCCTTGACCAGCTGCATCGCGGCGTTGTCGACGTACATGTGCTCGAGCACGACGTCGGGGTACTGCGCGTGCACCTCGGTGACGACGTCCCTCCAGAACTGGAAGGTCTCGAGCACGTTGGCCTTGTCGACGCTGGTCACCTTGTTGCCGCGCTTCTTCGCCGCCTGGAACGCGACGTGCGCGATGCGCTCGATCTCGGGGCGCGCGTAGCGCATCGTGTCGAACGCCTCCGGCGCGCCGGCGAACGCGCCGTCGGGCGCGCTGCGGCGCCCGCGCGGCTGGCCGAAGTAGATGTCGCCGGTGAGCTCGCGGATGATCAGGATGTCCAGCCCGGCGACCAGCTCGGGCTTCAGGCTCGACGCGTGCGTCAGCTGCGGGTAGCAGATCGCCGGACGCAGGTTGGCGAACAGCCCCAGGTGCTTGCGCAGCCCGAGGATCGCCTGCTCCGGGCGCAGGGCCCGCTCGAGCCGGTCGAACTTCCAATCGCCGACGGCGCCGAACAGCACGGCGTCGGCCGCCTGCGCCAGCTTCAGCGTCGACTCGGGCAGCGGGTGGCCGTGCACCTCGTAGGCGGTGCCGCCGACCGGCGCCGTCTCCAGCTCGAGCGGCAGTTCGAGCGCGCGCAGCACCTTGACCGCCTCGGCGACGATCTCGGTGCCGATGCCGTCGCCGGGCAGGACGGCGACCTTCATCGCGCGCCCTCGTCGCCGGCCATCGCGTTCGCGAGCCACGGCAAGCGCGCCAGCCGCTGCGCCTCGAAGGCGCGGATCTTGTCGGCGTGGCGCAGCGTCAGGCCGATGTCGTCCCAGCCGTTGAGCAGGCACTGCTTGCGAAAGGGCTGGACCTCGAACGGCAGCTCGCTGCCGTCGGGCTTGACGACGACCTGGCGCGGCAGGTCGATGGTCAGCGTGTAGCCGGGGAACGCGGCGACCTCGTCGAACAGCGTCGACACCTGCGACTCGGTCAGCACCACCGGCAGCAGCCCGTTCTTGAAGCAGTTGTTGAAGAAGATGTCGGCGTAGCTCGGCGCGATCAGCGCGCGGAACCCGTACTGCTGGATCGCCCACGGCGCGTGCTCGCGGCTCGAGCCGCAGCCGAAGTTGCGCCGCGCGAGCAGGATCGACGCGCCCTGGTAGCGCGGCTGGTTGAGCACGAAGTCGGGGTTGGGCTTGCGCGCGGCCGGGTCCTGCCCCGGCTCGCCGCGGTCGAGATAGCGCCACTCGTCGAACAGGTTCGGGCCGAAGCCCGAGCGCCGGATCGACTTCAGGAACTGCTTGGGGATGATCGCGTCGGTGTCGACGTTCTCGCGGTCGATCGGGGCCACCAGCCCCTGGTGCACGGTGAAGGCGTCCATGTCAGCGGCTCACTTCTTCCTCGCGGCGCCCTCGAGCGTCTCGCCGGCCTTCTGGATGTCCTGCCCTAGGCCCTGCACCGTGTTGCACCCGGCCAGCAGCCACAGCGCGGCGACGAGCGCGATCCACGTCCGGTTCGGCATCTTCAGACTCCTGCGGTTCAAGCGATGCGGCGCACGTCGACGAAGTGCCCGGCCAGCGCCGCCGCGGCGGCCATCGCCGGGCTGACGAGGTGGGTGCGGCCGCCCGCGCCCTGGCGGCCCTCGAAGTTGCGGTTGCTGGTGCTGGCGCAGCGCTCGCCGGGTTCCAGCCGGTCGGCGTTCATCGCCAGGCACATGCTGCAGCCGGGCTCGCGCCACTCGAAGCCGGCTGCCTTGAACACCTCGTGCAACCCCTCGCGCTCGGCCTGCGCCTTCACCCGCCCGGACCCGGGCACGACCATCGCCAACTTGACATTCGCGGCGACGCGCCCGCCGACCTTGCGCACCACCGCGGCGGCGTCGCGCAGGTCCTCGATGCGGCTGTTCGTGCACGAGCCGATGAACACCTTGTCGACGCGCACGTCGGCGATCGGCTTGTTCGGCTCCAGCCCCATGTAACGCAGCGCCGCCTCGATGGCCTGGCGCCTGCCGGCGTCCTTCTCCTTGTCGGGGTCGGGCACGCGCTCGTCGATCGAAAGCACCATCTCGGGGCTGGTGCCCCAGGTGACCTGCGGCCGGATCCGCGACGCGTCGAGCTCGACCACCGCGTCCCAGCGCGCGTCGGGGTCGGACACCAGCGTGCGCCAGTGCGCCACCGCCTGCTCCCACTCGACGCCGCCGACGAAGCGGCCGGTTCGCGCATCGGTGCCCGGGGCGAAGGGCCGGCCCTTGACGTAGTCGATGGTCTTGTCGTCGACCGCCACCAGCCCGGCGCGCGCCCCGGCCTCGATGGCCATGTTGCACACCGTCATGCGCCCTTCCATGCTCAGCGCGCGGATTGCGCTGCCGCCGAACTCGATCGTGTAGCCGGTGCCGCCGGCGGTGCCGATGCGGCCGATGATCGCCAGCACGATGTCCTTCGCCGTGCAGCCGCGCGGCAGCGTGCCGTCGACGCGCACCAGCATGTTCTTCGCCTTCTTCGCCAGCAGCGTCTGCGTGGCCAGCACGTGCTCGACCTCGCTGGTGCCGATGCCGTGCGCCAGCGCGCCGAAGGCGCCGTGCGTGCTGGTGTGGCTGTCACCGCAGACCACCGTCATGCCCGGCAACGTCGCGCCGCTCTCGGGCCCGATCACGTGCACGATGCCCTGGCGCCGGTCGAGGAACGGAAAGTAGGCTGCCGCGCCGAAGGCCTTGATGTTGGCGTCGAGCGTGACGATCTGCTGCCGGCTGACCGGGTCGGCGATGCCGTCGTAGCCGAGGGCCCAGCCGGTGGTGGGTGTGTTGTGGTCGGCGGTGGCGACGATCGAGCTCACGCGCCAGGGCCGTCGGCCGGCCAGCCGCAGCCCTTCGAAGGCCTGCGGGCTCGTCACCTCGTGCACCAGGTGGCGGTCGATGTAGAGGATGGCGGTGCCGTCGTCCTCGGCGTGGACGACATGCTCGTCCCAGAGCTTGTCGTAGAGCGTGCGTGCGTGGTTCATGGCTGGTTCCGCAGAGCGCGTATTCTCGCAGCACGCCGGCGCGCGCGCAGCGCACGGCGATCACGGGGCCGATCGACGGGGATGCGATGAACGACTTCGAGCACAAGGTGGTGCTGGTCACCGGCGCCGCCGGGCACCTGGGGCGCGCGGTGGCGCGCCGCTTCGCGGCACGCGGCGCGGCGCTGGTGCTGGTCGACGTCGACCGCAGCCGCCTGGCCGCCGCCCACGGCGACGAACACGCCCGACTGCTGTTCGCCGCCGCCGACCTGCGCGACGCCGCGCAGGCCGCCGCCGCGGCGCAGGCCGCGCTGCAGCGCTTCGGGCGCATCGACGCGCTGCTCAACCTGGCCGGCGGCTTCCGCATGGGCGAGCCGGTGCACGAGGTCGGCGACGACACCTGGGACCTGCTGTTCGACCTGAACACGCGCACGCTGCTGAACATGTGCCGCGCCGTCGTGCCGGCGATGCTGGCCGCCGGCGGCGGGCGCATCGTCAACGTCGGCGCCTACGGCGCGCTGCGCGGCGGCGCGCTGATGGGTGCCTACGCGGCGTCGAAGTCCAGCGTGATCCGGCTCACCGAGTCGATGTCGGCCGAACTGCGCGAGCGCGGCGTCGGCGTCAACTGCGTGCTGCCGACGATCATCGACACGCCCGACAACCGCGCCGCGATGCCCGACGCCGACCCGTCGCGCTGGGTCGCACCCGACGCGCTGGCCGACGCGATCGCCTTCCTCGCCGGCGACGCCGCGCGCGCCGTGCACGGCGCGGCGCTGCCGGTGGCCGGGCTGGTCTGAGCGCCCTCGGGGCCGGGCCGGCCGGGCCCGCGGCGGCTACTGCACCGAGATCGCCAGGTCGGTCGGCGTGGCGTCGAAGATCAGCTTCGCCGGCCAGGTGGGCCAGGGCGTGCCGAGGGCCTGCGGGACGTTCGGGTCGCCGTGGCGGGCGAACGCGGCGAGCGCGGCCATCATCGCCTTCGACAGCGCCAGCCGCCCGGGGCGGTTCGCGGTCGAGTTGGCGACGTTCGAGAACAGCGACGGCCCGAAGTTGCCGAACACGAACGGCAGGTCGAAGGCGTGCGCGGCGCCGTAGATGTCGTCGAAGGGCGCCGGCTCCTCGTCCCAGTCGAAGCGGTAGTACCACACCGCGTCCTGCCGCGACTTGAGCGTGCCGAGCACGTTGTCGGCCGCGGCCTGCATGAACAGCGTGTCGAGCAGTTCGGTCATCGCGTTGAAGCCGCCCGGCTTGGTGACCGGCAGGTACTGCGACGGGATCCACTGCTCGATCGTGACCTGCGGCGGCGCGTCCGGGTCGTAGTCGAACTGGAGGTCGAACAGCTGCTGGTCGCTCACCAGCCGCCCGCTGCCGGTGCCGAACAGCGCGAGGAAGGTCGGGAACAGCTTGCCCTCGTCGCGCGTGTTGCCGGCCAGCACCGGCACGCGCAGGTACTGTCCGGCGGCGATCGCGCCGATCGGGTCGATGGGCATCATCGCGCCGTCGGGGATCGGCCCCGAACCGGCCAGGCCCTGCGGTGCCAGCCGCGTGAGCAGCGTGAACAGCAGCGACGCCGGACTGCGCGAGCGCAGGTACGCCGCCACCTGCTCGGGGCTGCGGCTCGCGACCCACGCGGCGGCACCGGCCGCATCGGCAGCGAGACCGTCGACGACGAGCTGCTGCAGCAGCAGCTGCTGGCCCTGCGCCTCGTAGATCGCGGCCGGGTTCAGCGTCGGGATGCGCCCGGCCGGCAGGTTCGTGGCCAGCGAGATGCCGCCGCTCAGCGGTACCGCGCGGTGGAACAGGCGCGGTCGCGCGTCGACCGTGGCCGGCGTCGTCAGCAGCGCGTAGACGTTGATCGCGCCGGCCGACTGGCCCATCAGCGTGACGTTGGTCGGGTTGCCGCCGAACTTCGCGATGTCGTGGCGCACCCACTGCAGCGCCTTGACGATGTCGAGCAGCGCGAAGTTGCCGGAGTCCTCCTGCGCGTCGGCGCCGGACTTCAGCTGCGGCAGGCTGAAGAAGCCGAAGATGCCGAGCCGGTAGTTGACGGTGACCACGACCGCGTCGGCCGCCTTCGCGAGCGCGGCACCGTCGTACACCGGGTCGGCGGTGTAGCCCGAGACGTTGCTGCCGCCGTGCACGAACACGATCACCGGCAGGTTGCCGCGGCGGTCGGACGGGCGCCAGACGTTCAGGTACAGGCAGTCCTCGCTGCCCACGGCCTGGTTCAGCGTCTGGCCGATCGTCTCGTCGTAGCGGTTGTTCGCGCCGGGGCCGTAGATGCGGCCGTACTGCACGCAGGCCGGGCCGAACTGCTGCGCCGCGCGCGGCGCCTTCCACGGCACGGGGTCGACCGGCGCGCGCCAGCGCCACTCGCCCACCGGCGGCCGCGCGAACGGCACGCCTTTCCACGCGTGGGTGCCGTTGACCGCGGAATCGTCGACGCCGACCACCGGCCCGAAGCGCGTGCGACGCTCGAGGTCGGTCTGGCCGGGCGGCGCCGCCTGCGCCTGCCAGGTCAGCACCGCAGCGGTGAACAGCAGCATCAGCTTGCCCATGGTCCTCGCCTCCTGCGTCGCGTCGTGGTGTGCGCAAACGCTACCGGCCCCAGCCGCGGCAGCCGACCGGAAAAACCCTGAAACGCGCGCCCGCCCCCCGACCGCGGTGCCGGACGCGGCGCCATCGGATAAGCTGGCCGCCGTTCGGCAAGGAGCGCGCGATGGGCTGGTTCTCGAGCAGCGACGACGGTTTCTTCCTCGCCACCGTGGTGCCCGACCAGGACGGCGCCCGCGTCGCGAAGTTCCTCGGCGTCGTGCACGGCGAGGCGATCATCGGTGCCAACATCTTCCGCGACATGTTCAGCTCGATCCGCGACGTCGTCGGTGGACGCGCCGGCGGTTACGAGCGTGCGCTGTCGGGCGCACGCGACGCCGCCGTGCAGGACATGATCGATGCCGCGCGCGAACTCGGCGCCGACGGCGTGGTCGGCATCGACTTCGACTACGAGGTGCTGGGCGAGGCCAACGGGATGATGATGGTCGCCGTCAGCGGGACCGCGGTGAAGATGGCCTGAGCGCCGGGCACACGAACGCCGCGTCGACCCCGAGGACTCGGCCAGGACCGACGCGCCGACGTCGCCGCGATGGTCGACGCCGCGCTGCAAGCGACGGGTCCGGCGGCATGGCCGCCCAGTCGCTGCTGCCCGATGGCGGCGTGCCGATGGTCCGACGCGGCGATGTGTCGGATCGTCGATGGACCCGCGCAGCGTCGACCGTGCGTCGGCGCGCCGCCGCCCCCACGCGGCGGCGGTCACCGCGGGCGGCCGGCGCGCCGCCCGTCATCCCAGCGCCGCCACCACCTCCGGCGGTGCCTGCACCAGTTCGATCAGCACGCCCTCGCCGCCGATCGGGAACTCGTCGCTGCCCTTCGGATGGATGAAGCAGATGTCGTGACCCGCGGCGCCCCTGCGGATGCCACCGGGCGCGAAGCGCACGCCGTGCGCGGTCATCCACTCGACGGCCTTGGGCAGATCGTCGACCCACAGCCCGACGTGGTTCAGCGGCGTCGCGTGCACCGCGGGCTTCTTGGCCGGATCGAGCGGCTGCATCAGGTCGACCTCGACGGCGGTCGGTCCGCGACCGAGCGCGCAGACGTCCTCGTCGACGTTCTCGCGCTCGGACACGTAGGTGCTCCTCACCTCGAGCCCGAGCACGTCGACCCACAGCGACCTCAGCCGCTGCTTGTCGGCGCCGCCGATGGCAATCTGCTGGATGCCCAGGATGCGGAACGGCTTGCCGCCGGCGCTCATGCGAACCTCATGATCGGCTGGTCGACCACCAGGCTCTCGCCGCGCGCGGCCAGCAACTCGGCCACCGTGCCGTCCTGCGACGCGGTCAGGATGTTCTCCATCTTCATCGCCTCGATCACCGCGAGCCGTTCGCCGGCCTGCACCGCCTGCCCCGGCTGCACCGCGACGTCGACCAGCAGCCCGGGCATCGGCGAGAGCAGCAGCTTGCTCGTGTCGGCCGGCGGCTTGTGCGGCATCACGCGCAGCAGTTCGGCGGCCTGGGGCAGCAGCACCATCGCGTCGATCGCGCGGCCGTTGTGCGCGACGCGAATCCACAGCCCGTGACGCTCGACCTGCGCGGTGAACGGCACGCCGTTGCAGGTGCCGCTGGCGCGGATGTCGCGAAACGCCCAGTCCTTGGCGATCACGTAGGCGCGCTCGCCGACCTGCACGTGCATCGCGCCTTCGACCAGGTGCACCTGCACCGGGTGGTGCTCCTGCGCCCCGTCGCGCCCGCGCAGCACGACCACGTACTCGTGACCGATCTTCAGCCCGTGACCGGGCAGCTGGCCGGTGATCATCGCCGCGCGCTTGCGGTAGGTGCGGTTGACCGCGGCGGCCAGCGCGACCAGGAACCCCGGGTCGTCGTGCGGCACGTCGGCCGCCGAGAAGCCCTGCGGGTACTGCTCGGCGATGAAGCCGGTCGTGAAGTCGCCGGCGACGAACTTCGGGTGCGCCAGCAGCGCCGACTGGAACGGGATGTTGCTGCTGATGCCGCGGATCACGAACGCGTTCAGCGCCTCGCGCATGCGGCAGATCGCGTCGTCGCGGTCGAGGCCGTGCACGATCAGCTTGGCGATCATCGAGTCGTAGTGCATCGGGATCTCGCCGCCCTCGTAGACGCCGGTGTCGACGCGCACGCCGCCGCCCTCGGGCACCGGCAGCGAGGCCTCCATCGTCGTGGGCGGCGGCTGGTAGCGAACCAGGCGCCCGGTCGACGGCAGGAAGCCGCGCAGCGGGTCCTCGGCGTTGATGCGGCACTCGATGGCCCAGCCGCGGCGGCGCACTCGGTCCTGCGTGAATCCCAGCGGCTCGCCGGCGGCCACGCGGATCATCTGCTCGACGAGGTCCAGCCCGGTGATGCACTCGGTCACCGGGTGCTCGACCTGCAGGCGCGTGTTCATCTCGAGGAAGTAGAAGCTCTGGTCGCGGCCGACGACGAACTCGACCGTTCCCGCGCTCTGGTAGTTCACCGCCTTCGCCAGCGCGACGGCCTGCTCGCCCATCGCGCGGCGCGTCGCCTCGCTGATGAACGGCGACGGGGCCTCCTCGATGACCTTCTGGTGGCGGCGCTGGATGCTGCACTCGCGCTCCCACAGGTACACCACGTGGCCGTGCGCGTCGCCGAGCACCTGGATCTCGATGTGGCGCGGGCTCTCGACGAACTTCTCGATGAACACGCGGTCGTCGCCGAAGCTGGCGCGGGCCTCGTTGCGGCACGACGTGAAGCCGTCCGCCGCCTCCTTGTCGTCGAACGCGACGCGCAGGCCCTTGCCGCCACCGCCGGCGCTGGCCTTGATCATCACCGGGTAGCCGATGTCGCGCGCGATGCGCACCGCCTGCTCGGGCGAGTCGATCGCGTCGTTCCAGCCGGGGATGGTGTTGACCTTCGCCTCGTGGGCGAGCCTCTTCGATGCGATCTTGTCGCCCATCGCCGCGATGCTGTGGTGCTTCGGGCCGATGAAGACGATGCCCTCGTCCTCGACGCGCCGCGCGAACTGCTCGTTCTCGCTGAGGAAGCCGTAGCCCGGGTGCACCGCCTGCGCCCCGGTGGCCCGGCACGCGGCGATGATCTTGTCCATCGCCAGGTACGACTCGCGGCTCGGTGCCGCGCCGATGAACACCGCCTCGTCGGCCAGCTCGACGTGGCGCGCGTCGCGGTCGGCCTCGGAGTAGACGGCCACCGTGGCGATGCCCATCTTCTTCGCCGTCTTGATGACGCGGCAGGCGATTTCGCCCCGGTTGGCGATCAGGATCTTGTTGAACATGTCGAGCCTTGGGTGATCAAGAGTGGGCGCGCGAAGCGCCGCGCGCTTGCAAGCGCGCGCCGTGGATCCGGCCTTGCCGGTCCGCCGGCGTCCCCCCTCGAGGGGGAGGCGCCGAAGGCGCTCCGGGAGCGGGTCACAACGGGATGTTCCCGTGCTTGCGCCAGGGGTTGTCGAGCTTCTTGTCGCGCAGCATCACCAGCGAGCGGCAGATGCGCTTGCGCGTCTCGTGCGGCTGGATCACGTCGTCGATGAAGCCGCGCGCGCCGGCGACGAAGGGGTTGGCGAAGCGCGCCTTGTACTCGGCCTCGCGGCGGCTGAGCTTGTCGGGGTCGCCCTTGTCGTCGCGGAAGATGATCTCCACCGCGCCCTTGGCCCCCATCACCGCGATCTCGGCGTTCGGCCACGCGAGATTGACGTCGCCGCGAAGGTGCTTGGAGCTCATGACGTCGTAGGCGCCGCCGTAGGCCTTGCGCGTGATCACGGTGACCTTGGGCACCGTGCACTCGGCGTACGCGTACAGCAGCTTGGCCCCGTGCTTGATGATGCCGCCGTACTCCTGGCTGGTGCCGGGCATGAAGCCGGGCACGTCGACGAAGGTGATCACCGGGATGTTGAACGCGTCGCAGAAGCGCACGAAACGCGCCGCCTTGATGCTCGACTTGATGTCCAGGCAGCCGGCGAGCACCATCGGGTTGTTCGCGACGACGCCCACCGTGTGCCCCTCCATGCGGCCGAAGCCGACGACGATGTTCTTCGCGTGGTCGGGCTGCAGTTCGAAGAAGTCGCCGTCGTCGAGCACCTTGACGATCAGCTCCTTGATGTCGTACGGCTTGTTCGGGTTGTCGGGCACCAGCGTGTCGAGGCTGAAGTCGAGCCGCTCGGCGGGGTCGCCGCTGGCGCGCACCGGCGGCTTCTCGCGGTTGTTCAGCGGCAGGTAGTTGAAGAAGCGGCGCAGCATCAGGATCGCCTCGACGTCGTTCTCGAACGCGAGGTCGGCCACGCCGCTCTTCGTGGTGTGCGTGGCCGCGCCGCCGAGTTCCTCGGCCGTGACCTCCTCGTGCGTCACCGTCTTCACGACCTCGGGGCCGGTGACGAACATGTACGAGCTGTCCCTGACCATGAAGATGAAGTCGGTCATTGCCGGGCTGTACACCGCGCCGCCCGCGCACGGGCCCATGATCATGCTGATCTGCGGGATCACCCCCGAGGCCATCACGTTGCGCTGGAACACGTCGGCGTAGCCGCCCAGCGACGCGACGCCTTCCTGGATGCGCGCGCCACCCGAGTCGTTCAGGCCGATCACCGGTGCGCCGACCTTCATTGCCTGGTCCATGACCTTGCAGATCTTCTCGGCGTGCGCTTCGCTGAGCGCGCCGCCGAACACCGTGAAGTCCTGGCTGAAGACGAACACCAGCCGGCCGTTGATCATCCCGTAGCCGGTGACCACGCCGTCGCCCGGGACCTTGTTGTCGGCCATGCCGAAGTCGGCGCAGCGGTGCTCGACGAACATGTCCCACTCCTCGAACGTGCCCTCGTCGAGCAGCAGCGACAGTCGTTCGCGCGCGGTCAGCTTGCCCTTGGCGTGCTGCGCGTCGATGCGCTTGCGTCCGCCGCCCAGACGCGCCGCGGCGCGCTTGTTCTCCAGTTGTTCGATGATGTCGTGCATGGACGCGTCTCCGCTGGGGGATGTCGAGGGGAGTCAGTGGAACAGGTCGAGCAGCCGGCGCGCGGCCACCGATGCGGCGACGCGCCCGGCGCGCACGTCGGCCGTCGTCGCGGGCAGCGCGGCGGCCACCGCGGGGTGCCGGCGGAAGCGCTCCTTCAGACCGGCGTCGAGGCGCTCCCACAGCCAGGCCACGGTCTGGCGCTCGCGTCGTTCGGCCAGGCGCCCGCTCGCGGTCTGCAGGTCGCGGAAGTGTTCGACGGCGTCCCAGAAGTCGGCCAGGCCCTGGCCGGTGACGGCGCTGAGCTGCAGCACGCGCGGGTGCCACACGCGGGTGTCGTGATGGCCGTGGTCGGGATGGCCGTGCAGCCCGAAGATGCGCAGCGCCGACGTGATCTGTGCCCGCGCGCGTGTCGCCGCCGCCTCGTCGAGGTCGGCCTTGTTGATCGCGACCAGGTCGGCGAGCTCCATCACGCCCTTCTTGATCGCCTGCAGGTCGTCGCCGGCGTTCGGCAGCTGCAGCAGCACGAACAGGTCGGTCATGCCGGCCACCGCCGTCTCGCTCTGCCCGACGCCGACCGTCTCGACGATCACGATGTCGTGACCGGCGGCTTCGAGCACCAGCATCGCCTCGCGCGTCTTCTCGGCCACGCCGCCGAGCGTGCCGGCCGACGGGCTCGGGCGGATGAAGGCGCGATCGTCGCGCGACAGGCGCTCCATGCGCGTCTTGTCGCCGAGGATCGAGCCGCCCGAGACCGTCGACGAAGGGTCCACCGCCAGCACCGCGACGCGGTGCCCGCGTGCGATCAGGAACAGCCCGAGCACCTCGATGAAGGTGCTCTTGCCGACGCCGGGCACGCCCGAGATGCCCAGGCGCAGCGAGCCGCCGGCGTGCGGCAGCAGCGCGGTCAGCAGCGCGTCGGCGCGTTCGCGATGGTCGGCGCGCGTCGACTCGAGCAGCGTGATCGCCTTGGCGATCGCGCGGCGCTGTGCTGGGCCGGGGTGCCCGAGTACGGCGTCCCTGAGCCGCACGTCCACGGCGTCGGGGCCCCGCGTCGCGTCGACGTCGGTCACCGCACGTTCCTCGGGCCGTGGCGTTGACCGGACGTACGCGGGCCGCGACAGCCACTCACTGCGTCGCCGTCCTTCGCAGCGCCCTCCATGGCCGAGCGGGCCGAGGACGCCGGGACAGGCGAACGACCGACTTCGATGCGTGTCCGCAACCGACCGACGGCCGACGATGGCGCCGGCGCCCGCGACAGACCCGTCCGCCGCACGACGCTCACCCCGCCCCCACGGCCTTCTTGATCTGCTCGAGCACGTCCTTGGCGCTCACCGGGATCGGCGTGCCCGGGCCGTAGATGCCCCTGACGCCGGCGTCGTAGAGGAAGTCGTAGTCCTGCTGCGGGATCACGCCGCCGACGAACACGACGATGTCGCCGCCGCCCTGCTTGTTCAGCTCGTCGATGATCGCCGGTACCAGCGTCTTGTGCCCCGCGGCCAGCGTCGACACGCCGATCGCGTGCACGTCGTTCTCGATCGCCTGGCGGGCGCACTCCTCGGGCGTCTGGAACAGCGCGCCGATGTCGATGTCGAAGCCGAGGTCGGCGAACGCGGTGGCCACGACCTTGGCGCCGCGGTCGTGGCCGTCCTGGCCCAGCTTGGCGACCATCACGCGCGGGCGGCGGCCCTGCTCGCGCGCGAACTGGGCGATCTCGGCCTTGAGCCTGTCCCAGCCCTCGGCGCTGTCGTAGGCGGCGGCGTACACGCCGGTCACCTTCTGGATGTCGGCGCGGTGGCGGCCGAAGACCTGTTCGAGGGCATCGCTGACTTCTCCCACGGTGGCACGCGCACGCATGGCCTGGATGCTCAGGTCGAGCAGGTTGCCCTGCCCGGTGCGCGCGCCGTCGGTCAGTGCGGCCAGCGCTGCGCGCACCTTCGCGCCGTCGCGCTGTGCCTTGATCTGGCGCAGGCGCGCGATCTGCTGTTCGCGCACCCGGTGGTTGTCGACCTCGAGGATCTCGACCGGCTCCTCCTTCGGCAGGCGGTACTTGTTGACGCCGACGATGACGTCGCGGCCGCTGTCGATGCGCGCCTGCTTCTCGGCGGCGCTGGCCTCGATCTTGAGCTTGGCCCAGCCGCTGTCCACGGCCTTGGTCATGCCGCCCATCGCATCGACCTCCTCGATGATCGCCCACGCGGCGTCGGCCATCTGCTGGGTCAGCGTCTCCATCATGTAGCTGCCGGCCCAGGGGTCGATGACGTTCGTGATGTGCGTCTCCTCCTGGATGATGAGTTGCGTGTTGCGCGCGATGCGCGCGCTGAACTCGGTGGGCAGCGCGATGGCCTCGTCGAAGCTGTTGGTGTGCAGGCTCTGCGTGCCGCCGAACACCGCGGCCATCGCCTCGATCGTCGTGCGCACGATGTTGTTGTACGGGTCCTGCTCGGTGAGGCTCCAGCCCGAGGTCTGGCAGTGCGTGCGCAGCATCAGGCTCTTCGGGTTCTTCGCGCCGAAGCCCTTCATGATGCGGCACCACAGCAGCCGCGCCGCGCGCATCTTGGCGATCTCGAGATAGAAGTTCATCCCGATCGCCCAGAAGAACGACAGCCGTCCGGCGAAGGCGTCGACGTCGAGGCCCTTGGCCAGCGCCGTCTTCACGTACTCCTTGCCGTCGGCCAGCGTGAACGCCAGCTCCAGCGCCTGGTTCGCTCCCGCCTCCTGCATGTGGTAGCCGGAGATGCTGATCGAGTTGAAGCGCGGCATTTGCCTCGCCGTGTACTCGATGATGTCGCCGACGATGCGCATCGAGGGCTGCGGCGGGTAGATGTACGTGTTGCGGACCATGAACTCCTTGAGGATGTCGTTCTGGATGGTCCCCGACAACTGCGCCTGCGCGACGCCCTGCTCCTCGGCCGCGACGACGTAGCCGGCGAGCACCGGCAGCACCGCGCCGTTCATCGTCATGCTCACGCTGACCTTGTCGAGCGGGATGCCGTCGAACAGGATCTTCATGTCCTCGACGCTGTCGATCGCGACGCCCGCCTTGCCGACGTCGCCTGTCACGCGCGGGTGGTCGCTGTCGTAGCCGCGGTGCGTGGCCAGGTCGAACGCGACGCTGACGCCCTGCGCGCCGGCGGCCAGCGCCTTGCGGTAGAAGGCGTTGCTGTCCTCGGCGGTGGAGAAGCCGGCGTACTGGCGGATCGTCCACGGCCGCACCGCGTACATCGTCGCCTGCGGCCCGCGCACGAACGGCTCGAAGCCGGGCAGCGTGTCGGCGTACGGCAGCGTCCGGGTGTCGGCTGCGGTGTACAGCGGCTTGACGTTGAGCCCCTCGGGCGTCAGCCAGTTCAATGTGCTCACTTCGCCGCCGGCCGACTTGGCGGCGGCGCGCGTCCATTGCTCGATCGTCGCGGCGGTGGACTCCGACGGATGGTCACCCTGGCTCATGCGCTCTCCTTGGCCTCGGCGCGGGGCGGGCACCGGCGGCCGAGCGGCGCCGGTGCCGCGGGCTGCCCGGCGCCGTGTTCGCGGTCGCCGCTTGCCGAGGGTTCTTGATTATGCATAATTATGAATGCAAAACCAACACCCAGCTGGCTTGCCTTCGCACACTGTCGCACCCGCCGTGGCCGCCGTCGACACCCCTCCCACCGAGGCGCCCTCGCCGCGCCCGCTGGCGCGTCGCGCGCTGTACGAGGACGTCGCCGACCGGTTGCGCCAGCAGATCTTCGCGCGCGAGCTCGAGCCTGGCAGCTGGATCGACGAACAGCGCCTCGCCGCCGACTACGGCATCAGCCGCACCCCGCTGCGCGAGGCGCTGAAGGTGCTCGCCGTCGAGGGCCTGGTGACGATGAAGCTGCGCCGCGGCGCCTACGTCACCGAGATGAGCCGCAACGACGTGACGCAGGTCTACCACCTGCTGGCGCTGCTCGAGAGCGACGCCGCCGGCTCGGTGGCGCGCCACGCCGACGACGCGCAGCGCGCACGGCTGCGCGCACTGCACGATCAGCTCGAGCGCGAGGTGCGCCAGCGCGACGCGTTTTTCGCCACCAACGAGCGCTGGCACATGGCGCTGCTCGAGATCGCCGGCAACCGCTGGAGCGCGCAGATCGTCGCCGACCTGCGCAAGGTGATGAAGCTCAACCGCCACCACTCGCTGTTCAAGCAGGGTCGGCTGGCCGACTCGCTGGCCGAGCACCGCGCGATCATGGCCGCGTTCGAGGCGCGCGACGCTGACGCGGCGACCCGGCTGATGCGCGCCCACTTCGCCGGCGGGCTCGAGGCCGCGGCCGGCTGAGCGTGTCGGTCGGGGCTCAAAGTGCGACGCCCCGCACGGGGCGGGGCGTCTCAGGGGATCGCGGCGCGGGCAGCGCTCAGGACTTGAGCTGCTCCTCGAGTTCCTTGCAGGTCGGCGCGCACACCGTCTGCGAACGCCCGAGCAGCTTGCGCGTCTTCAGCATCGAGCGGGGGCGGTGCTTGCCGCACAGGAAGCACGACATGGTGCCCGCGCCGAAGGCACCCGCCACCGAAAACGGTGACCCCGGCGCCTTCGACTTGTAGCGCAAGCCATCGGGTTCCACCAGCGTCTTGATCTCGTCCTTGGCCATCCATTGCTCCTAGGCAGGCGTGCGGTCCCTGCGACAGCCGCAAGGATACTGTACATACCCCCAGCGTGCTGGCGCAGGGTCTCTGTCCACCTCAGGCACGCTCGGCCAGCGGCTTGACCTGGCGCGGCATCGAGCCGACGAACAGCTGACGCGGGCGGCCGATCTTGTACTCGGGGTCGCCGATCATCTCGTTGAGCTGCGCGATCCAGCCCACCGTGCGCGCCAGCGCGAAGATGGCGGTGAACAGGCTCACCGGGATGCCCAGCGCACGCTGCACGATGCCGGAGTAGAAGTCCACGTTCGGGTACAGCTTGCGCGCGACGAAGTACTCGTCCTCGAGCGCGATCTTCTCGAGTGCCATCGCCAGCTTGAACAGCGGGTCGTTGCCCAGCCCCAGCTCGCTCAGCACCTCGTGGCAGGTCTCGCGCATCAGCTTGGCCCGCGGGTCGTAGTTCTTGTACACGCGGTGGCCGAAGCCCATCAGGCGCACGTTCGAGTTCTTGTCCTTGACCTGCTTGATGAACTCGCCGATCTTCTCGACGCCGCCGTTGCGCTGGATGTCCTCGAGCATGTTCAGCGCCGCTTCGTTCGCGCCGCCGTGCGCCGGGCCCCACAGGCAGGCCACGCCGGCGGCGATGGCGGCGAACGGGTTGGTGCCCGACGAGCCGCACAGCCGCACCGTGGAGGTGCTGGCGTTCTGCTCGTGGTCGGCGTGCAGGATGAAGATGCGGTCGATCGCGCGCACCAGCACGTCGTTGGGCTTGTACTCCTCGCACGGCGTGGCGAACATCATGCGCATGAAGTTCGCCGAGTACGACAGGTCGTTCTTCGGGTACACGTAGGGCTGGCCGACGCCGTACTTGTAGGCCATCGCCACCAGCGTGGGCATCTTGGCGATCAGGCGGATCGCCGCGATCTCGCGGTGGCGCGGGTTGTTGATGTCGGTGCTGTCGTGGTAGAAGGCCGACAGCGCGCCGACCAGCCCGGTCAGCACCGCCATCGGGTGCGCGTCGCGGCGGAAGCCGCGCAGGAAGAACTGCATCTGCTCGTTGACCATCGTGTGGCGCGTCACGAGCGAGTCGAAGTCCTTCTGCTGCTGCGCGTTCGGCAGCTCGCCGTACAGCAGCAGGTGACACACGTCGAGGAAGTCGCAGTGCTCGGCGAGCTGCTCGATCGGGTAGCCGCGGTACAGCAGTTCGCCCTTGTCGCCGTCGATGTAGGTGATCGCCGACTGGCACGACGCGGTCGACAGGAACCCCGGATCGTAGGTGAACTTGCCGGTCTGCGCGTAGAGCTTGCGGATGTCGATCACGTCCGGGCCGATCGTGCCCTTGTAGATCGGCAGCTCCATGCTCGGACTGCCGTCGGAGAACGACAGGGTGGCTTTCACGTCGGAAGGCGTCATCGCGGGGTCCTTTCGTCAGTCTTCGTTGGGGTGCGGCGCCGCAGCAGCGCCAGCACCTCGTGCACTTCGGGCCGGTCGAGCGCATCCCGAGGCTCGACGCGCGCCAGCAGCAGGTCCAGCAGGTCGTTGTCCGACAGGTCCATCAGGGCCTCGAGGCCGCTGGCCTGCCTTGTGGTGATCGTCTCCTCGTGATCTCGGAAGAAGCGCTCCAGAAAGAGGTCGTTCTCGAGCAGGCCGCGGCGGCAGCGCCACTTGAGTCTGGAGAGCTCGCGCGTCTCGAGCGTCGCCGGGGGACACAGCGGCCCCCGCGGATCCGGCTTCGCCGGTCCGCTGGGGGCGCCCCCCTGGGGGGGAGGCGCCGAAGGCGCTTCGAGGGGGGTCTTCATACCGCCCGACGCACCATCAGCTCCTTGATCTTGCCGATCGCCTTCGTCGGGTTGAGCCCCTTCGGGCAGACGTCGACGCAGTTCATGATCGTGTGGCAGCGGAACAGCCGGTACGGATCCTCGAGGTTGTCGAGGCGCTCGCTGGTGGCCTGGTCGCGGCTGTCGGCGATGAAGCGGTAGGCCTGCAGCAGGCCGGCCGGGCCGACGAACTTGTCCGGGTTCCACCAGAAGCTCGGGCACGAGGTGCTGCAGCTCGCGCACAGGATGCACTCGTACAGGCCGTTGAGCTCGTCGCGCTCCTCGGGCGACTGCAGGCGCTCCTTCTCGGGCGGGGGCGTGTCGTTGACGAGGTACGGCTTGATCGAGTGGTACTGCTTGAAGAACTGCGTCATGTCGACGATCAGGTCGCGGATCACCGGCAGCCCGGGCAGCGGCTTGAGCACCACGGTGCCGGGAAGGCTGCGCATGTTGGTCAGGCAGGCGAGCCCGTTCTTGCCGTTGATGTTCATCGCGTCCGAGCCGCACACGCCCTCGCGGCACGAACGGCGGAAGCTCAGCGTCGGATCGACCGACTTGAGCTTCATCAGCGCGTCGAGCAGCATGCGCTCGCTGCCGTCGAGCTCGACATGCAGCGTCTGCATGTACGGCTTGGCGTCCTTGTCGGGATCGTAGCGGTAGATCTGGAACGTTCGCTGGGACATGTCGGCTTGCTCTCGGGTCGGTTCGGCGCGCGGGGCGGGCGTCAGAAGGTTCGCACCTTCGGCGGCACGGATTCGACGGTCAGCGGCTTGAGTTGCACCGGCTTGTAGTCGAGGCGGCTGCCCTCGGCGTACCACAGCGTGTGCCTCAGCCACTCGCGGTCGTTGCGGCCCAGCGGGCAGTCGGCGTCGTCGGCGCCGCGCTCGTAGTCCTTGACGGTGTGCGCACCGCGGCACTCCCGGCGCGCCGCCGCAGAGACCATCGTCGCCTGAGCCGCCTCGATCAGGTTCTCCACCTCGAGCGCCTCGACGCGCGCGGTGTTGAACACCTTGCTGCGGTCCTTCAGGCCGATCGCCTTCACGCGCTCGCGCAGCGCGGCGATCTTGTGCACGCCTTCGTCCATGCTCGCCTGGGTGCGGAACACGCCGGCGTGCTGCTGCATCGTCTTGCGGATGTCGTTGGCCACGTCCTGCGCGTACTCGCCGGCGTCGCTGGCGTCGAGGCGCGCCAGCCGCGCCAGCGACGCATCGGCCGCGTCCTTCGGCAGCGGCTTGTGCGCCTGGTCGGCGCGCCGGAAGCTGTCGACGATGTGGTTGCCGGCGGACTTGCCGAACACCAGCAGGTCGAGCAGCGAGTTGGTGCCCAGCCGGTTGGCGCCGTGCACGCTGACGCACGAGCACTCGCCCACCGCGTACAGGCCATGGACCACCGCGTTCGGGCTGCCGTCCTTGGGCACCACCACCTGCCCGTTCACGTTGGTCGGGATGCCGCCCATCTGGTAGTGGATGGTCGGCACCACCGGGATGGGTTCCTTGGTGATGTCGACGTTGGCGAAGTTGTGGCCGATCTCGAACACGCTGGGCAGCCGCTTCATGATCGTGTCGGCGCCCAGGTGCGTCATGTCGAGGTGGATGTAGTCCTTGTTCGGACCGCAGCCGCGCCCTTCCTTGATCTCCTGGTCCATGCAGCGGCTGACGAAGTCGCGCGGCGCCAGGTCCTTCAGCGTCGGCGCGTAGCGCTCCATGAAGCGCTCGCCGTTGGCGTTGCGCAGGATCGCGCCCTCGCCGCGGCAGCCTTCGGTGAGCAGCACGCCCGCGCCGGCCACGCCGGTCGGGTGGAACTGCCAGAACTCCATGTCCTCGAGCGGGATGCCGGCGCGCGCGGCCATGCCGAGGCCGTCGCCGGTATTGATGAACGCGTTGGTCGAGGCCGCGAAGATGCGCCCGGCCCCGCCGGTGGCGATCACGGTGACCTTCGACTCGAGCACCAGCAATTCGCCGGTTTCCATCTCGAGCGCGACCACGCCGACGCAGTCGCCGTCGGAGTCGCGCAGGATGTCGAGCGCCATCCACTCGACGAAGAACTGCGTGCGCGCCCTCACGTTGCGCTGGTACAGCGTGTGCAGCAGCGCATGGCCGGTGCGGTCGGCAGCGGCGCAGGCGCGCTGCACCGGTTTCTCGCCGAAGTTGGCGGTGTGCCCGCCGAACGGGCGCTGGTAGATGGTGCCGTCGGGATTGCGGTCGAACGGCATGCCGAAGTGCTCGAGCTCGTAGACCACCTTCGGCGCCTCGCGGCACATGAACTCGATCGCGTCCTGGTCGCCCAGCCAGTCGCTGCCCTTGACGGTGTCGTAGAAGTGGTAGTGCCAGTTGTCCTCGCTCATGTTGCCGAGGCTGGCGCCGATGCCGCCCTGCGCCGCCACCGTGTGCGAACGCGTCGGGAAGACCTTGGTCAGCACGGCGACGTTGAGGCCGGCCAGCGCCAGCTGCAGCGACGCGCGCATGCCCGAGCCACCGGCGCCGACGATCACGACGTCGAAGCGCCGGCGGGGAAGAGAAGTCGCCACGTGCATCACAGCCTCCACAGCACTTGAACCGCCCACCCGGCGCAGCCGAGCAGCCACGCCAGCGTGAACACCTGCAGCACCAGCTTCACGCCGACGGGCTTGACGTAGTCCATCCAGATGTCGCGCATGCCGACCCACACGTGGTACAGCAGCGAAACGATGACCACGAAGGTCAGCAGCTTCATCCACTGCGCGGCGAAGATGCCGCTCCAGCGGTCGTAGCCGAGTTCGCCGGGCATCAGCACCTGCGCCAGCAGCGCCAGCGTGAACAGCGCCATCAGTGCCGCGGTGACGCGCTGGCTGAGCCAGTCGCGGAACCCGTAGTGCGCGCCGACGACCAGGCGCTTCGAACCGTAGTTGACTGCCATCGCTTCGCTCCCCGATCAGTACAGGCCGAACAGCTTGGCGCCGAGCACCAGCGTCAGCGCGACGCTCGCCACCAGCGTGACCAGCGCCGAGCTGTGGCCCTGCGCCTTGCTCACGCTGTGCGTCATGTCCATCCACAGGTGGCGCACGCCGGCGATCGCGTGGTGCAGGTAGGCCCAGATCAGTGCCAGCACGACCAGCTTGAGGAACCAGCCGGCGAACGGGCCGAGTCCGGCGGTGAACGCGCTGGTGAAGGCGTCGTACGAGGCCTCTGAGCTGACGCTGGCGTCGAACATCCAGATCACGAACGGCAGCAGCACGAACATCAGCGCGCCGCTGACGCGGTGCAGGATCGACACGATGCCTGCCGGCGGCAGCCGGTACCTGACGATCTGCGTGACGTGGATGTTGCGGTAGACCGGGCGTGGCGTGGTGGTGTCTGACATGTCCGACCCTGTGGGGGGAGCGAGCCGCATCCGGCTCGGAAGCAACCGACGTGAAACCTTCGAAGTTTATTGCAACGCAGCAGCGTAGCCGCGACGCCCGACACGGGCCTGACGCGCACCGGCCCGGCGCTCAGCTCAGTTCATTGCGGTAGTGGTGGTCACGTGTGTCGTACAGCCCGCGGCGCAGTTCCACCGGGCGATCGCCGTAGGTGAAGGCCAGCCGCTCGACGCTGAGCAGCGGCGCGCCGGGTGGACGGCCGAGCAGCGCGGCGGCGCCGTCGTCGGCGGCGACGGCGCGGATCTTCTCCTCGGCGCGGATCATGTGCACGCCGAACTCGCTCTCGAACAGGCGGTACAGGGGACCGCGCCACTCGCCCAGCCGCTCGGCGGTCAGGCCCTTGAACAGCGCACCGGGCAGCCACAGGTCGTCGAGCACGATCGCCCGCGCGCCCAGCGACAGCAAGCGGCGGATCTGCACCACCGCGTCGCCGCTGCGCAGCTCGAGCGCGCGCGCCACCTCGGCCGGCGCGCGCAGCCGGCGGCAGTCGAGGAAGCGCCGCTCGAGACGCTCGCTGCCGCCGTCGTCGGGGACCAGGCGCAGGAAGCGGTACTGCACGTGCGCCTCGGCGTGCGTGGCGACGAAGGTGCCCTTGCCCTGGCGGCGCACCAGCAAGTTTTCGGTGGCCAGCTCGTCGATGGCCTTGCGCACCGTGCCCTGGCTGACCTTGAAGCGCTGCGCGAGCTCGGTCTCGCTGGGGATCGCCTCGCCGGGCTTCCAGTCGCCGGCCTGCAGCCCCTGGGTGATCAGCGCCTTGATCTGCTGGTACAGCGGGCTGAATGCCGGGGTCGCGGCGCCCGCGTCGGCGGCGGAGGCGGTGGTGGCGGGCATGCCGCGATTGCAGCACAAGCGACCGCCCGCGTCCATCAAAAGCCATCTCTTATATAAGACAGCAGATATAGAGGCTCGTGCCATGCCCTGCGCGCCGTCAAGCTCCGCGTCAGGTGCGTTGGCCTAAACTCCGGGGCACCGGGGGTGGCACCGACGGCGTCGGCGCCACCGCCCCCTTGTCCCCACTCATCCGGAGCCTCCCCATGAGCAAGAAGCCCGTCCGCGTGGCCGTCACCGGTGCCGCCGGCCAGATCGGTTACGCCCTGCTGTTCCGCATCGCCAGCGGCGAGATGCTGGGCAAGGACCAGCCGGTGATCCTGCAACTGCTCGAGGTGCCGGCCGAGGGCCCGCAGAAGGCGCTCAAGGGCGTGATGATGGAACTCGAGGACTGCGCCTTCCCGCTGCTGCACGGCATGCAGGCGCACGCCGACCCGATGAGCGCCTTCAAGGACACCGACTACGCGCTGCTCGTCGGCTCGATGCCGCGCAAGGCCGGCATGGAGCGCGCCGAGCTGCTCAGCATCAACGGCCAGATCTTCATCGGCCAGGGCAAGGCGCTCAACGCGGTGGCCAGCCGCGACGTCAAGGTGCTGGTGGTCGGCAACCCGGCGAACACCAACGCCTGGATCGCGATGAACAGCGCGCCCGACCTGCCGCGCGAGAACTTCACCGCGATGCTGCGCCTGGACCACAACCGCGCGCTCAGCCAGGTCGCCGCCAAGACCGGCAAGCCGGTGGCCAGCATCCGCAAGCTGTGCGTGTGGGGCAACCACAGCCCGACGATGTACGCCGACTACCGCTTCGCCACCATCGACGGCGCCAGCGTGAAGGACATGATCAACGACCAGGTCTGGAACAAGGACGTGTTCCTGCCCACCGTCGGCAAGCGCGGCGCCGCGATCATCGAGGCGCGCGGGCTGTCGTCGGCGGCGTCGGCGGCCAACGCCGCGATCGACCACATGCGCGACTGGGCGCTGGGCACCGCCGGCGAGTGGGTGACGATGGGCGTGCCCAGCAACGGCGATTACGGCATCCCGAAGGACGTGATGTTCGGCTTCCCGGTGACCTGCGCCGGCGGCAGGTACGAGATCGTCAAGGGGCTGCCGATCGACGAGTTCAGCCAGGGTTGCATCGACAAGACGCTGGCCGAGCTGGTCAGCGAGCGCGACGGCGTCAAGCACCTGTTGTGACCGCGGCCTCGCGGCGCTGACGCCCAGAGCCGGCCCGCGGGCCGGCTCTTCGTTTCGTGCCGCCCGCGGTGCGGGGCGCGACTGCCGCATCCCCCCGGCGGCCGATGACGCGGTGCCGGTGCCGGCGCCCAATGGCCTTGCCCGCCCGCCGGCCTCGTGGTCGCCGCGGTCGGCGTCACACCACCGCAAGAGAGGCCCCCCATGAAGCGCAACCCCATCACCCCGATCCCCCTGCTCGCAGGTCTCGTCGCCGCGACGATGTCGGCGTCGGGCGCGGCCGCCGAGCCACCGGCCGCGTCGAGCGTCGAGGTCACCGCGCCGGCGACGCTGCCCACCCACGCGCTGCGCGAACTCACCGGGCGCTACCGCCTGTCCGACGGACGCGAGCTGCGCGTCGACCGCCATGGCCTGCACCTGTACGCGCAGGTCGGCCGTGCGCGCTCGCAGCGTCTGGACGACGCCGGCGGCCACCGCTTCGCCAGCGTCGACGGCCGCGTCACGCTCGCTTTCGAGCCGATGGCCGACGGGCGTGTCGAGCGGCTGCGCCTGACCGAAACGCGGGCCGGGTCGGCGGCACGCGTCGCGCAGGCGACGCTCGACTGACCGCGCCGTCGCGCCGGGCGCGCCGCCGGTGCGATGGCGCTACGCTCGCGGGCATCGCCATCCCGAAGCCCGAGCCATGCCCGCGAGCCCACCCGTCCATCCCCGCCAGGCCCTGTTCGAGCCCGGCGAGCCCGCCGCCGCGCCGCTGCCGGTGTGCGACCACTATGCCGGCGTCGAGCCGCGCATGCGCAAGAGCCTCGAGCTGCAGGCCGAACTCGGCCCGGTGTTCGACGTCACGCTCGACGGCGAGGACGGCGCACCGGTGGGCGGCGAGGTCGAACACGCGCAGCTGATCGCCGAGCTGATCGACTCGCCGCTGAACGTGCACGGGCGCGTCGGCGCCCGCGTGGTGCCGGTGTCGCACCCGGCGTTCCCGGGCATGGTCGAGGCCGTCGTGCGGCGCGCCGGCGCGCGGCTGGCGTACCTGATGGTGCCCAAGGTGCACGGCGCGACCGACCTGCGCGCCGCGGCCGAGTGCATCGACCGTGTCGCCGCCGCCGCCGGCGTCGGGCGCACGATCCCGCTGCACGCGCTGGTCGAGACGCACGGCGCGCTGCACGAGGCGTTCGCGCTGGCGGCGCACCCGCGCATCGAGTCGCTGTCGTTCGGGCTGATGGACTTCGTCTCGGCGCACCGCGGGGCGATTCCGCACACCGCGATGAGCGCCGCCGGCCAGTTCGAGCACCCGCTGGTGCTGCGTGCCAAGCTCGAGGTCGCCGCCGCCTGCCACGCGCACGGCAAGACGCCGTCGCACTGCGTGGTTACCGAGTTCAAGCACCCGGCCAAGCTGCAGGAGGCGGCCACGCGTGCGGCGCGCGAGCTGGGCTACACGCGCATGTGGAGCATCCACCCGGCGCAGGTGCGCCCGATCATCGACGCGTTCACGCCCACCGCCGCCGAGGTCGACCTGGCGATCGAGATCATCGCCAAGGCGCAGGCCGCGCACTGGGCACCGATCAGCCACCGCGACACGCTGCACGACCGCGCCAGCTACCGCTACTTCTGGCAGGTGCTCGAACGCGCCCGGCGCACGTCGTACACCGGCGGCCCGCAGCTGCCCGCCGAGGTGCGCCGCGCCTACTTCGAGCCCGCGGCGTGAGGCCGCGCGGCGGCAGAACGAGAACTGTGCCCGCGCGGCAACATCCGGATTCACCCGCGGCAACGCGTGCGGCCACAATACGGGCCTGTCGCCGCGCCACCGGAGCCCTCGCCATGATGATGCGTCCCGCCCTGCTCGCCAGCGCCGTCGCCCTGTGTCTCGCAGCCGCGGGCCCGGTGCACGCCCAGTCGAGCGCGTCGGCCAAGAGCACCAAGCCGCAGGCCAAGGTCAAGCGCATCGCCGAGCAGCCGCGCCGGCACGCCGCGCCGCCGGCCACGCCGGCCGAGATCGACCTGCCCGTGGCCGCGGGCGAGCAGGTGGCCGCCGCCTCGCTGGCGCACTTCGGCGAGTACCAGTGCGAGTTCGACCAGAAGCTGCTCGTCGCGATGAACCCGAAGCACGACGCGTACCTCGACGTGAGCTTCCGCAACCGCACCTACACGATGAAGCCCGTGCTGTCGCACACCGGCGCGGTGCGGCTGGAGGACGTGCGCGGCCAGATGCTGCTGGTGCAGATCGCGACCAAGTCGATGATGATCGACACCAAGCTCGGCCAGCGCATCGTCGACGCCTGCATGCACGAGAAGCAGCGCGTGGCCGCCGCGGCGCCGCCCAGTGGCGAAGGCATCGGCATCGACCCCGACCGCGCGGCCGCGAAGACGCCGGAGGCGACCACCGCCGCCGGGCCCGCCGCATCGCCCGCCGCCGAGCCGGCGACCACCGCCGCGCGCTGACCGGCGCCCGCCGCCCTGCGCGACGCCGCGACGTCTCGCGGCGTCGCGGGCCGACCCGTTGCCGCGACGGCGCGTTCGATCGTTCCACGACCGCGGGGGCGACGACCCGCCGCCCCCGTCGGGCCGTCCGCGGCGCTCGCCCGGCCGTGCCGCAGGCCTCAGAACGTGCCGGGAAAAGCCCCGCCGTCGAGCAGCAGGTTCTGCCCGTTCAGGTAGCCGGCGTGCACGCTGCAGACGAAGGCGCACAGCGCGCCGAACTCGTCGGGCGCGCCGAAGCGCCGCGTCGGGTTCTGTGCGCGGCGCTCGTCCATCACCGCATCGACGCTGCGTCCGCTCTTCGCGGCCGCGCCGACCATCGTCGCGCGCAGCCTGTCGGTGTCGAACGGGCCCGGCAGCAGGTTGTTGATGGTCACGTTGCGCGAGGCCAGCCGCGGCTGGCGCGCCAGCCCGGCGACGAAGCCGGTCAGACCGCTGCGCGCGCCGTTGGACAGCCCGAGCACGTCGATCGGCGCCTTCACCGCGCCCGAGGTGATGTTGACCACGCGGCCGAAGCCGCGCTCGGCCATGCCGTCGACGGTGGCCTTGATCAGCTCGATCGGCGTGAGCATGTTGGCGTCGAGCGCGGCGATCCACGCGGCGCGGTCCCAGTCGCGGAAGTCGCCGGGCGGCGGGCCGCCGGCGTTGTTCACCAGGATGTCGACCTGCGGGCACGCGGCCAGCGCGGCGGCGCGGCCGTCGGCGCTGGTGATGTCGGCGGCCACCGCGCGCACCTCGACCGCGGGGTTCAGCGCACGCAGGCCGGCCGCCGTGGCCTCGAGCGCGTCGCGCCCGCGCGCGTTGACGACCACGTTCGCGCCCTCGCGCACCAGCGCCTCGGCGCAGCCTCTGCCCAGACCCTTGCTCGCGGCGCACACCAGCGCCCATTTGCCCTGCAGTCCCAGATCCATCGTCGCTCCTCGTCGTCAGGTCGCGGTGCGCCGCCACGTCAGCAGCCACACCCCCAGCAGCACCAGCGCGGTGCCGATCGCGAGCCACGGCGTCAGCGGTTCGCCGAGCAGCAGCACGCCCATCGCGATCGTGCTCATCGGCCCGATCATGCCGGTCTGCGAAGTCAGCGCGGCGCCGATGCGCTCGATGGCCATCATCACCATCAGCACCGGCGCGAAGGTGCACGCCACCGCGTTGAGCAGCGACAGCCAAAGCACCGCCGGCGCCACGCTCCACGCCACCTCGAGCGGGCGAAGCACCACGAACTGCGCGATGCACAGCACGCACGCCACGGTGGTCGCCAGGCCCGTCAGGCGCAGCGAGCCCAGGCGCCGCACCTCCTCGCCGCTGTACACCAGGTACACCGCGTAGCTCACCGCGCTGGCGAACACCAGCCCCGCGCCGAGCGCGACGTTCGCGCCCTCCAGCCGCGCCTCCTGCCCGAACACCAGCGCGACGCCGGCGTAGCTCACGCCGAGCGCGACGAACTCGCGCGCACCGACGCGCCGCCCGTACAGCAGCGCGCCGAGCAGCAGGACCAGCGTCGGGTTGAGGTACAGGATCAGCCGCTCGAAGCTGGCGCTGATGTACTGCAGCCCCGCGAAGTCGAGAAAGCTCGCGAGGTAGTAGCCGCAGAACCCGAGCAGGCCGACGACGCGCCAGTCGCGCGCCGTCAGCGGCGGCTTGCCACGCCCGGCCCACCAGGCCAGCAGCACGAACAACGGCAGCGCGAACAGCATGCGCAGCATGATCAGCGTCACTGCGTCGACGCCGTGGCGGTACGCGAGCTTGACGATGATCGCCTTGCCCGAGAACGCCACCGCGCCGACGCCGGCCAGCGCCAGCCCGGGCCACAGCGGCGCGGGCGCAGCGGCGGCCGCAGCCGCGGAGGGGGTCGCAGACATCGGCCGAGATGGTAGCGGCGCGCGCGACGTCGCGCCGTCGCGGGGCATGCGCGGCGCCTCGCCCGCCCGGCCGGTGCCCGGGCAGGCCACAATGCCGCCGACGCGCCCGCCGCAGCGACACCACCCGATCCGCCATGCCCCTGCCGCACAGCCGCCGCTGGTCGGACCTGACGACCGAGCAGTTCGCCGCGCTCGACCGCGAGCGGCTGATCGCCGTGCTGCCGATCGGCGCGGTCGAGCAACACGGTCCGCACCTGCCGATCTCGACCGACCAGGCGATCGTCGACGGCGTCGTCGCCGCCACCGTCGCGCGGCTGCCGCCCGAACTGCCGGTGCTGTTCCTGCCCGGCGTCGCCTACGGCAAGAGCAACGAACACGCGCGCTACCCGGGCACGGTGACGCTGTCGCTGCCCACGCTGGCCGCGCTGTGGACCGAGATTGCCGACAGCGTGGTGCGCGCCGGCGTGCGCAAGTTCGTGTTCTTCAACGGCCACGGCGGCCAGACGAACGCGATGGACATCGTCACGCGTGACCTGCGCGAGCGCCACGGCATCCTCGTCGTCGCCAGCAGCTGGTTCACGCTCGGGCTGCCCCCGGGGCTGTTCGACGAGCACGAGCTGCAGCACGGCATCCACGGCGGCGAACTCGAGACCTCGGCGATGCTCGCGCTCGCGCCGCAGCACGTGCGCATGGAGCGCGCGCAGCGCTTCGGCTCGCTGACCGAGGAACTCGCCGCCGAGGGCCACCGCTTCCTGTCGATCACGCGCAGCGGCAAGATCGGCTGGCAGACGCAGGACCTGAACCCGCTCGGCGCGTGCGGCGACGCGTCGCGCGCCAGCGCCGACAAGGGCCGTGCGGTGATCGACCACGTCAGCGACCGCTTCGTCGAACTGCTGCGCGAGGTCGACCGCTTCGACCTGGCCCGGCTCGACCGCGCCCCGGCATGGCGCTGAAGCCCGTCGCCGTCGCCGCGGCGCCGGGCGATCGCCCGCGTCGCGGCCAGGACGCCGGGCCGCCGCCGACGGACCCCGCCACCGACCTGCGCACGCGCGTGCTCGACGCGCTGCGCGACATCGCCCCCGAGGCCGACCTCGCGGCGATCGCGCCGGCACAGCCGCTGCGCGACCAGGTCGACCTCGACTCGATGGACTGGTTGAGCCTGCTCGATGCGCTCGGCGAACGCCTGGGCACCGCGCTGCCGCCGGGCAAGCTGGGCGCGGCGGCCAGCCTCGACGACCTCGTCGCGGCGCTGGGGCAGCCGCGCCGCGTCGCACGCCGACGCGCGCCGGCGTCGGCGCTGCGCGCGCGCGTGCACCGGCTCGACGACGGGCGGCGCGTGCGGGTGCGCCCGATCGTCGCCGCCGACACCGCGCTCGAGGCCGACTTCGTGCGCAATCTGTCGACCGCCTCGCGCTACAAGCGCTTCATGAGCAGCCTGCGCGAACTCACGCCGGCCAAGCTGAAGTACTTCACCGACGTCGACCAGGTGCGCCACATCGCGCTGGCCGCCAGCGAGAGCGGCCAGCGCCGCCGCGACTGGATCGGCGTCGCGCGCTGCGTCGCCGACCCCGGCGGCGACGCGTGCGAGTTCGCGGTGACCGTTGCCGACCCGTGGCAGCGCAGCGGGCTGGCCGGGGTGCTGATGCGCTCGCTGATCGCCGCCGCGCGCGCGCGCGGGCTGAAGACGATGCGCGGCGTGGTGCTGTCGGGCAACCGCCGCATGCTGCGGCTCGCGCGCCAGCTCGGCTTCAGCGTCGCGCACGAGGCCGACGAGCCCGGCACGGTGACCGTGACCCGCCCGTTGTGAGCGCGCCTACGGCGCCGGCGGGCCCCGACGGCGACGAAGCCGACGTTGAGCGCGATGCCCTGCGCGAACGCGCGGTCGTGACGGGCCGGGTGCGTGCGCCGGGTGCGACGCCGCGTGCTCGTGGCCGTGCACGCCCGCCGGCGGATGCGCCGTGCCCCGACGCTCGAGCGCCCCGGTCAGTAGCCGGCGACGAGCCCGTCGCGGCGCGCGTCGCTGGCGCCGACGCAGCCGTCGACCGCCGGGTCGCCGAGACGCCAGATGAACTGGCCGGCGCCGAAGTCCTGGTAGCTGTCGGTCGACAACCGCACCTCGTGGCCGAGCGCACGCAGCCCGTCGACGACGCCAGCGTCGAACCCCGGCTCGACCAGCAGCGTGCCGTCGGCCCAGCGCCAGCGCGGCGCGTCGCAGGCGGTCTGAGGGTTCTGGCGGTGGTCGAGCATGCGCACCAGCGTCTGCAGGTGACCCTGCGGCTGCATGTCGCCGCCCATCACGCCGAAGCTCATCACCGGCGCACCGTCGCGGCTCAGGAAGCCGGGGATGATGGTGTGGAACGCACGCTTGCCCGGCGCGACGACGTTGACGTGCGCGGCGTCGAGCGTGAAGCCGTGTCCGCGGTTTTGCAGGCTCACGCCGTAACCCGGCACGACGACGCCCGAGCCGAACCCCATGTAGTTGCTCTGGATGAAGCTGACCATCATGCCGCTTTCGTCGGCCGCCGCGAGGTAGATCGTGCCGCCGCGCGGCAGGAGGCCGGAGCCGAAGTCCTGCGCGCGTGTCGGGTCGATCAGCCTGGCGCGCGACGCAAGGTAGTCGGCGTCGAGCAGCCGCGCCGGCGCGACGCGCATCGCGCGCGGGTCGGCGACGTGGCGGTACGCGTCGGCGAAGGCGAGCTTCATCGCCTCGATCTGCAGGTGCTGCGAGGCGACGCCGTCGACCGGCAGCGACGCGAGGTCGAAGTGGCGCACGATGCCCAGCGCCATCTGCGCCGCGATGCCCTGCCCGTTCGGCGGGATCTCGTGCAGCGTGTGGCCGCGGTACTCGAGCGCCAGCGGCTCGACCCAGTCGGCGCGGCAGGCCGCGAGGTCGGCTTCGGTGAGCGCGCCGCCGTGCGCACGTGCGTGCGCGGCGATCGCGGCGGCGACCTCGCCGCGATAGAAGGCCTCGCCGCGCGTGTCGGCGATCAGGCGCAGCGTGCGCGCGGCAGCGGGAAAGGCGAAGCGCTCGCCCACCTGCGGCGCCCGGCCGTGCGGAAGGAAGGCTTCGGCGAAGCCCGGCTGGCCGGCCAGTTCGGACCGTGCCGCCGCGGCCCACTTGTGCTGCACGACCACCGGCACCGCGTAGCCGCGCTCGGCCACGTCGATCGCCGGTGCCAGCAGGTCGGCGAACGGCAGCTTGCCGAAGCGCTGCGACAGCTCGCACCAGCCGGCCACCGCACCGGGCACCGTCACCGAGTCCCAGCCGTGCTTGGGCGGGGTGGTGGCCGCGGCGCCGTGCCTCGAGCGGAAGTAGTCGGGCGTCCATGCCGCCGGCGCGCCGCCCGAGGCGTTCAGGCCGTGCAGCCGCGATCCGTCCCAGAGGATGCAGAACGCGTCGCCGCCCAGCCCGTTGCTGCACGGCTCGACGATGGCCATCACGGCCGCGGCGGCGATCGCCGCGTCGACCGCGTTGCCGCCCGCGGCGATCATGCGCAGCCCGGCCTGCGCGGCCAGCGGATGCGAGGTGGCGACGAGGTTGCGCGCGAACACCGGCACGCGCACGCTGGGGTAGGGGTTGTCGTAGCGGAACATCGCGGGGGCCCCGCGGGCGCGGGGTGGTGGGCCGGACATGCGGCGGTCACTCGAGCAGGGCCAGCGCTTGCGCGTCGAGCACGCGGTAGCTGCGGCCGGTGCGGTCTAGCGCCGTGATCCAGCCCTGGCGGACGAAGTGGTTGATCGCGCGGCTGACGGTCTCGAGCTCGAGGTCGAGCATCGCGCCCATGTCGTCGCGGGCGAACAGCGTGGTCAGCGTCGGGTCGGCGTCGTGGCGCATCCTCAGCACCAGTTGGGCGACGCGGTGGCGCGCGCTGCCGAAGTTCAGCTCGGCGAGCCAGTCGTCGGCCTCGCGCAGCGAGCGGTGCCACTTCTGCATCAACTGGTGGTGCAGCCGCGGCGTGTCCTGGTTCAGGCGGTGGATCACCGCCGCCGGGATGCGGCACACGCCCACCGGCGTCAGCGCGACGGCGTCGCTCTCGTAGACCTCGGCGGCCAGCGCCTCGAGCCCGATCACGTCGCCGGTGCGCAGCACGCGCACGATGCGCGCGCGCCCGTCGTTGGCCATGCGCACCAGCTTGACCATGCCGGTGCGCAGCGTCATCACGCCCCTGACCGGCTCGCCGGCATGCACCAGCGTCGCACCGGCGTCGAACGCGAGGTCGTCGATCGGCGCGTGGATCAGTGCGAAGTCCTCCTCGCGCAGGTCGGCGAACAGCACCGACTCGCGGATGCCGCAGTTGCGGCAGTCGGCCGTGCCCCGCCACGCGGAGGCGGTCTTGATCGGAATCATCGGGCGATTATCGGGCGCAGGTCCGACCGCGACGCCCGGGCGGACATCGCCGGCGCGCCACCGCGTCGAGATCGGCGCTCCGGCGGCCCCGTGGGCACGCGAAGCCGCCGTCGAGTTGAGCGGCGTCGACGCGTCGATGGCGGTCGTGGTCCGGGGCTGCCGCTGCACGGTGGACACGCTGCGCGCGCGGCGGCGCCGTGGCAGGCGAACCGACGCCGCCCGCGCGGCGGCGTCGACGACCGAACGCCTGCGTCGCGTCAGTCGGCTTCCTGGAACGCGACCTCGCGCTTGCGGCGGATCGACGGCAGCGCGACGATGACCACCATCAGCGCCGCGGCGATCAGCAGCGACGCCGACAGCGGACGCGTCATGAAGGTGCTCCAGTCGCCGCGCGACAGCAGCAGCGCACGGCGCAGGTTCTCCTCCATCATCGGCCCGAGGATGAAGCCCAGCAGCAGCGGCGCCGGCTCGCAGCCGAGCTTCCAGAACGCGTAGCCGACGATGCCGAAGCCGGCGGCCATGAACACGTCGAAGTTGTTGTTGTTCAGCGTGTACAGCCCGATGCAGCAGAACGTCATGATGGCCGGGAACAGGAACCGGTACGGCACCGTCAGCAGCTTGATCCAGATGCCGATCAGCGGCAGGTTCAGCACCACCAGCATCAGGTTGCCGACCCACATCGACGCGATCAGCCCCCAGAACAGGTCGGGGTTGCTGGTCATCACCTGCGGGCCGGGCTGAATGCCCTTGATCGTCATCGCGCCGACCATCAGCGCCATCACCGCGTTGGGCGGGATGCCCAGCGTGAGCATCGGGATGAACGAGGTCTGCGAACCGGCGTTGTTCGCGCTCTCCGGGCCGGCGACGCCCTGGATCGCGCCCTTGCCGAACGGCACGCGCGGGTTGCGCGTGATCTTCTTCTCGAGCGTGTAGGCGGCGAACGACGACAGCAGCGCGCCGCCGCCGGGCAGGATGCCCAGCATCGAGCCGAGCGCGGTGCCGCGCAGCACGGCGGGCGCCGCCTCCTTAAAGTCCTCCTTGGTCGGCCACAGGCCCTTGACGTCCTTCGTGAACACCTCGCGGTGCTCGGACGGACGGCTGAGGTTGGCCAGGATCTCGCCGAAGCCGAACACGCCCATCGCGATGGCGACGAAGTTGATGCCGTCGGTGAGTTCGGGGATGTCGAACGAGAAGCGCGGCACGCCGGAGATCACGTCGGTGTTGATCTGCCCGAGCAGCAGCCCGAGGATGATCATCGCGATGGCCTTGATCAGCGAGCCCGACGCCAGCACCACCGCGCCGATCAGGCCGAGCACCATCAGCGAGAAGTACTCGGCCGGGCCGAACTTGAACGCGACCTCGGTCAGCGGCGGCGCGAAGGCGGCGATGATCATCGTGCCCACGGTGCCGGCGAAGAACGAGCCCAGCGCCGCGGTGGCCAGCGCCGGACCGGCGCGCCCCTGGCGCGCCATCTGGTAGCCGTCGATCGCGGTGACCACCGACGCCGACTCGCCGGGGATGTTGATCAGGATCGCGGTCGTCGAGCCGCCGTACTGCGAGCCGTAGTAGATGCCGGCCAGCATGATCAGCGCCGGCGTCGCGTCCAGCGCGTAGATGCTGGGCAGCAGCATCGCGATCGTCGCCACCGGCCCCAGCCCGGGCAGCACGCCGATCAGCGTGCCGAGCAGGCAGCCGAGGAAGGCGTAGGCGAGGTTCTGGAACGACAGCGCCGTCTGGAAGCCCAGCGACAGGTTGGCGATCAGGTCCATGGCGTGCCCCTCAGCCGATGAACTTCGGCCACAGCGGGATCGTCAGGCCCAGACCCCAGATGAAGATGAACCAGCTCGCCACCGTCAGCACGACACTGCTGGCGATGGCCTCGCCCCAGTGGAACTCGTCGCCGGCGAGCGCCGACACGACGATCATCAGCGGCAGCGCGACCACCATGCCCAGCGACGGCAGCGTCAGCCCGAACAGCACCACGGCCGCCGTGAGGATCGACAGCGGCCGCCACGCAATGCGGCCCACCGGTTCGCCGTCGTCGGTCTCGATGGTCAGCGCAGAGAACAGGATCAGCGCGCCGAGCAGCGCGAGGAGCACGCCCAGACCGAAGGGGAAGTAGCCGGGCCCGGGGCGTGCCGAGGCGCCGAAGCTGTACGACGTGGCGCCCCACGCGAAGGCGATTCCCACCGCCATGAACATCACACCCGACCAGAAGTCCTTCTGGCTCTTGATCTTCATCGCCCCCCCTGCTGAGCCTGCGACATCGCGGACGATTCTAGGCAGCGGCCTGTTGCGGGCGAATGTGGATTACGCTTACGCGCCGCCGGTGTCCCAGCTCGCGCGCGAGCCGCGGCGCAGCGCCACGTCGGGTCAGTCGGACCACGCAGGCGTCGTGCGCAGCACCTCGTCGAGCGTGGTCACGCCCTCGGCCACCTTCATCGCACCGGCCAGGCGCAGCGGGTGCATGCCTTCGGCGAGCGCGACGCGCCGCAGCGCCGCGACGTCGATCGTCGGGTGCACCGCGGCGCGCGCCGCGTCGCTCATCAGCAGCAGCTCGTACAGCCCGGCGCGGCCGCGGTAGCCGGTCATGCGGCACTCGAGGCAGCCCACCGGACGGCACGGGCGCACGCCGCCTTTGAGCCGCCACGGCTTGATCACCGCGTCGAGCGTCTCGCGTGTCGTCGCCTCGTCGCGCTTCTTGCACGCCGGGCACAGCGTGCGAGCCAGCCGCTGCGCGAGCACGCCGATCACGGTGGCGCCGATCAGGTACGAAGGCACGCCCAGGTCGGCCAGTCGCGTGATCGCGCCGGCCGCGTCGTTGGTGTGCAGCGTGCTGAACACGAGGTGGCCGGTGAGCGCGGCCTGGATCGCCATCTCGGCGGTGGGCAGGTCGCGGATCTCGCCGACCATGATGACGTCCGGGTCCTGTCGCATCAGCGCCCGCAGGCCCTCGGCGAAGCCCAGGTCGAGCGCCGGCTGCACCTGGGTCTGGTTGAACGCCGGCTCGACCATCTCGATCGGGTCCTCGACGGTGCACACGTTGACCTCGTCGGTGGCCAGCTGCTTGAGTGTCGAGTACAGCGTGGTCGTCTTGCCGCTGCCGGTGGGCCCGGTGACGAGCACGATGCCGTGCGGCCGCGCGATCAGCTCGCGCCAGCGCTGCGCATCGTGCGGCGAGAAGCCCAGCGCCTCGATGCCCTTGACCGCGGTGTCGGGGTCGAAGATGCGCATCACCATCTTCTCGCCGAACGCGGTGGGCAGCGTGGCCAGCCGCATCTCGACCTCGCCGCCGCCGTCGGGGCGCTTGGTCTTGATGCGCCCGTCCTGCGGCCGCCGGCGCTCGACGACGTCCATGCGCCCAAGCAGTTTGATGCGCGCGGTCATCGCGCCGAGCACCGGCATCGGCACCTGGTAGACGGTGTGCAGCACGCCGTCGATGCGGAAGCGGATCGCGCCCATGTCGCGGCGCGGCTCGAGGTGGATGTCGCTGGCGCGCTGGTCGAACGCGTACTGCCACAGCCAGTCGACGACCTGCACCACCCCGGCGTCGTTGGCGTCGAGCTGCTTGTTGCCCTGGCCGAGCTCGACGAGCTGCTCGAAGCTGGCGATCGGCGAGACCTCGCCGCTTCGGCTCGCCGCCTTCACCGAGCGCGCCAGCGTGTAGAACTCGGCCGTGTAGCGCGCGATCTCGTCGGGGCTGGCGAGCACGCGACGCACGCTGCGGCGGGTGTGCGACTCGATCTCGGCGACCCAGGCGGTGTCGAACGGCTCGCACGTCGCCACCGTGATCTCGCCGGGGCCCACGGTCACCGGCAGCACGTGGCGGCTCTCGGCGTAACGCACGCTCATCACGTCGGCGATGCGGCCGACATCGACCTTCAGCGGGTCGATGCGCAGGTACGGCATGCCCACGCGCGCGGCCAGCCACTCGGTCAGCGCCTCGGCGTCGAGCGGCTTGCCGCTGCGCGCGTGCGCCAGCCCGGCGCCGCCCAGGCGCACCAGCGCGTGCAGGCGGCTGTCGCCGGCGCCGAAGCGCGCACGCACGCGCGCCGCGGCGTCGGCGTCGACCAGGCCGTCGTCGTGCAGCCACTGCAGCAGCGAGCGCCAGTCGAGGCGCTCGCCGGCACGCGGCTTCGGGGAGGCGGCGGCGGTCATCGTGGCGGGCGGGGGTCGGTCGCGTGCAGTGTGCCATCGGCCGTGCGCGCGTGCGGCCGCAGCGCCCGGCCTACGGCGGCGGCCACGGCCGCAGCATCCTCAGCCACTTGCGCGCCGGCAGCGCGTAGCGTTGCTCGATCGCCGCGGCGCGTTCGAGCAGCTGCGCGCGCGCCGGCAGCGGCACGCCGCGCGCGGCCACCGCGATGCTGTTGCCCTCGCGCGTCGGGCGCAGCGACCACGGCACGTCGGCGCCGAAGGCCTCGGCGATGCGCGACATGCTCTGCGCGTGGCTGGCACGGCGGCCGAACAGGTTGACGGTCATCACGCCGCCGTCGGCGAGCACGGCGTGGCACGCGGCGTAGAACGCGGCGTCGTCGAGCACCGGCGCGGCGGCATCGTGGTCGTAGAGGTCGACCTGCAGCACCTGCACGCTGCCGCGGTGGCCCGGCTCGGCGAGCCAGCGCGCCGCGTCGCCTTCGACCACCTGCAGCCGGTCGTCGTCGTCGCCGAGGCGGAAGCAGTGGCGGCACGCGGCGATCACGCTCGGGTTGAGCTCGACCGCCGTGGTGCGCATCTTCAGCACGCGGTGGCAGTAGCGCGTCAGCGCGCCGGCGCCCAGCCCGAGCTGCACCGCGTGGCCCCGGGTCAGCTCGGCGGGATCGCGCCACAGCATCCACGCCATCATGCGCTGCACGTACTCGAGTTCGATGCGCAGCGGCGTGCGCAGCCGCATCGCGCCCTGCACCCACGGCGTGCCCAGGTGCAGGTAGCGCACGCCCTCGTGCTCGGACACCGTGGCCTCGGCCAGCACGACGCGGCCCATCACGCCACCTCGCAGGCCTGCAGCGCCTCGCGCCAGGCCGCGAGCTTGCGCTCGAACGACCAGCTCGCGTTGGCCGGGCTCGTCGACGGCAGCCGCAGCACGGGCACGCCGAGCGCGCGCGTGACGCGCATCGCGCGTGCCGACTCGCCGCCGTTGTGCGCGATCGCGCGCAGCGTCGGCGTGCGCCCGACCAGACCGGCCAGGTCGTTGAGCCGCGCGTCCTCGATCGCACTGTCGAGGCTGCCTTCGCGACGGCACGCGGCGTAGACGTCCCAGATCGCCAGCGCGCGCCGGCGCACCTCGTCGAGACGCTGCGGATACGGCATCGCGACGAGGTCGACGCCCCACAGGGCCGAGAGGATCGGCCAGAAGTGGTTGCGCGGGTGCGCGTAGTACTGCCGCGCGACCAGCGACGCAACGCCCGGAAAGCTGCCGAGCACGAGCAGCCGCGCGCCGGGGGCGACCACCGGCGGCAGTCCGACGAGCGGCGGCGGCCGTCGCCGGCTCACGCCGCGGCCCCTGCCGCCTGCAGCGCCGCCATGCGCGGCAGCACGCGCCGCACGTTGGCGGCGGTCACCGCGGCGGTGTGCGCCACGCTGCAGTCGCGCAACGCGGCCAGCGCGGCGCCGATGCGCGGCAGCTCGGCCGGCTCGTTGCGCGCGACGGCGCCGGTGGCGCGTTCGGCCGCGGTGCGGTACAGCCACTGCGGCGCGATGTCGGGCGCGTCGGTCTCGAGCACCAGCGCGTCGTCGGGCAGCGTCGCGGCGAGTTCGCGCAGCCGCAGCGCGCGCTCGAAGGTCATCGCGCCGCCGAAGCCCAGCGCGAAGCCGAGCTCGACGAAGCCGCGCGCCTGCTGCGCGCTGCCGTTGAAGGCGTGCGCGATGCCGCCGCGAACCCCGATGCGGCGCAGTCCGGCGAGCAGGGCGTCGGCCGAGCGGCGCACGTGCAGGATCACCGGCAACGCCGCGTCGCGCGCGATCCTCAGTTGCTCGACGTAGAAGCGCGTCTCGCGTTCGCGGCGCGGGTCGCCGGCCGGCGGCGGCACGAAGTGGTCCAGCCCGACCTCGCCGACCGCCACCAGCCGCGGGTCGTCGCGCCAGCGCCGCAGCGCGTCGCGCAGACGGTCGAGGTCGGCGTCGGCGGCGCGCGGCACGTACAGCGGGTGGATGCCCAGCGCATACGCCAGGCCGTGGCGGTGCGCCAGCGCGCGCACGGCCTCGAACGACGCCACGTCGACCGCCGGCAGCACCATGGTATCGACGCCGGCGGCGCGCGCGCGCGCCACGACCGTGTCGCGGTCGGGCGCGAACTCGGCGGCGTCGAGGTGGCAGTGCGAATCGATCCACCGTGGCTGCGGGTCGGGCATGCCCCGGATGATGCACGATGGCATCGCCCGTGCTACCGTAGGCACGAGCCTCGGTCGGGAAGACGCCGATGACCATCCGCAGGACGAACCGCACACCGCTGTACAGCCGTTCGCCGACGCGCACGCCCGGCGCCGCGACCTCCGATGCCGCGCCGGCGGCGACCACCGAGGCGCCGGCGGTGGGTGCGCTTGCGTCCCCTGCGCCTGCCGCGGGCGCGGTCCCGCCTGCCGACGCGCGGCCGGCGCGCCGCTGGCGCGCCTGGCTGCAGCGCCGTCCGCCGTGGCTGTGGGCGGTGGTCGGCGCGCTCGCCGTCGCGCTGCCCGGCTGGTGGGCCGACGCGGTCCGTGGCACGTCGCCGGTCATCACGCAGAAGCACATCGACCAGGCGGTGCTGCACACGCTGAACACCCAGCCGCTGCCCGCGCCGGCGGCGAAGTCGTACGAAGCGGTCGCGCCGTCGGTGGTGCGCGTGGTCGGGCGCGCCCACGCGCCCGACGACAAGCCGGCCGCGGCCAAGCCGGCCCCGGGCAAGGGCGGCAGCGCCAGACCCAAGACCGAGGACCAGCACGACGACGACGAGGAAGGCAGCAGCGTCGGCAGCGGCGTGGTCATCGTCGACAGCGGCGTGATCCTGACCAACCTGCACGTGGTCGCCGGGGCGCGCCACATTCAGGTGGTGTTCGCCGACGGACTCGAGTCGACGGCGTCGGTGATCAACGTGATGCCCGAGAACGACCTGGCCGTGCTGCGCGCGCACCGCATCCCCGACGACCTGAAGTCGGCGACGATGCGCAGCACCGGCGACCTGCGGCCGGGCGACCGCGTCACCGCGGTGGGCTTCCCGTTCGGCATCGGGCCGACGGTGTCGCACGGCGTCGTCTCCGGGCTCAAGCGCGAGTTCCGCTCGCCCGACGGCGAGCGCCTGCTGACCAACCTGATCCAGTTCGACGCGATGGCCAACCCGGGCAGTTCGGGCGGCCCGCTGGTGACCGACGGCGGCG
The DNA here is from genome assembly GCF_035325925.1 of Azohydromonas sp. Taxonomy (NCBI): domain Bacteria; kingdom Pseudomonadati; phylum Pseudomonadota; class Betaproteobacteria; order Burkholderiales; family Sphaerotilaceae; genus Azohydromonas; species Azohydromonas sp. The sequence goes on from NZ_DAOKZA010000011.1 coordinate 44,532, forward strand.
AGGTGGTCGGCATCGTCACCGCGATCTACAACCCGGTGCAGGAGCGCTTCTTCGTCGGCATCGGCTTTGCCGTGCCGATCGAGTCGGCCGCCGCGGGCGCCGGCCTGCCCCCGTTCTGACCCCCGACCAGGAGACTGACGACGATGAGCACGAACACGCTGGCCGGCCAGGCCGCCGAGACCGGCGCGCTGATGGAACGCGTGCTGTACGAGGTCAAGCGCGTCGTCGTCGGGCAGGACCGCTTCCTCGAGCGCGTGCTGGTGGCGATGCTCGCGCAGGGCCACCTGCTCGTCGAGGGCGTGCCGGGGTTGGCGAAGACGCTGACCGTGAAGACGCTGGCGCAGGCGCTGCGCGGCCAGTTCAAGCGCATCCAGTTCACGCCCGACCTCGTGCCCGCCGACCTGGTGGGCACGCGCATCTACAACCAGCGTACCGGCGACTTCAGCACCACGCTGGGTCCGGTGTTCACCAACCTGCTGCTCGCCGACGAGATCAACCGCGCGCCGGCCAAGGTGCAGAGCGCACTGCTCGAGGTGATGCAGGAACGCCAGGTGACGATCGCCGGCGAGACGCACAAGGTGCCCGAGCCGTTCCTCGTGATGGCCACGCAGAACCCGATCGAGACCGAGGGCACGTACCCGCTGCCCGAGGCGCAGGTCGACCGCTTCATGATGAAGGTGCTGGTCGGCTACCCGAGCGAGGACGAGGAGTTCGTCATCGTCGACCGGGTTACCGGCCCGAGGATCGACGTGGTGCCGGTGTGCGACACGCTGCAGCTGCAGCAGTTGCAGCGCGACTGCCGCAAGGTCTACGTCGATCCGTCGCTGGTGCAGTACGCGGTGAGGCTGGTCGCGGCCACGCGCGAGCCGGCCAGGGTCGGCCTGGGCGAGATCGACAAGTACCTCAGCTTCGGCGCCAGCCCGCGCGCGACGATCAGCCTCATCGAGGGCGGGCGCGCACTGGCCTACCTGCGCGGGCGCGGCTACGTGCTGCCCGAGGACGTGCTCGACATCGCGCCCGACGTGCTGCGCCACCGCCTGTCGCTGAGCTACGAGGCGCTGGCCGACGGGCTCGACGCCGACGCGCTGGTGGCGCGCATCATGCAGCGCGTGCCGGCACCCGACCGGCCGCTGGAGGCGCATGTCCAGGTTGCGGCCTGAGGCCGCCGCGCCGGCGCAGCGTGCGCGGTCGCCCGGCCGCGCCGAGGCGATGCTGCACCGCCTCGACTGGACCGTGCTGCGCCGGCTGGACGGCGCGCTGCAGGGCGACTACCGCAGCCTGTTCCGCGGCACTGGCCTGGACCTGGCCGACCTGCGCGAGTACCAGCACCACGACGACCCGCGACACATCGACTGGAACGTCACCGCGCGGCTGCAGGTGCCGCACGTGCGCCAGTACACCGAGGACCGCGACGTCACCGCGTGGTTCCTCGTCGACCTCAGCCCGTCGGTGGGCTTCGGCTCGACCCGCAGCAAGCACGACGTCGCGGTCGAGTTCACGATGCTGCTGGCGCGGCTGCTGACGCGGCGCGGCAACCGCGTCGGCGCGCTGCTGTACGGCGACCGCGTCGACACCGTGGTGCCGGCGCGCGGCCTGCGCATCCGCGGGCCCGAGCCGGCGCATCGCATGCTGCACCGCCCGCCGCGCCAGCCGACGCCCGGGCGGCGGGGCGCGCGAGGGGCTAGAGCGCGACGCCGGCCGCGGGGCGCCAGCCGATGCCGGGGGGCACGCAACTGGCCACGCTGCTTCGCCACGCGCTGGACACGGTGCGCCGCCGCTCGATCGTGTTCGTCGTCTCCGACTTCATCAGCGCGCCCGGCTGGGACGCGCCGCTGGGGCAGCTGGCCGCGCGCCACGAGGTGATCGCGGTGCGGCTGTACGACCCGCTCGAGATGGACCTGCCCGACCTCGGGCTGCTGGTGATGCAGGACCCCGAGACCGGCGAGCAGATCGTCGTCGACACCCAGGCGCGGGGCTTCCGCCACCGTTTCGCGACGGCCGCGCGACGGCGCGAAGCCGAGTTGCGCGAGGGCCTGTCGCACGCCGGCGTCGACGCGATCGAACTCGCCACCGACGACGACCTCGCCGACACGCTGACGCGTTTCGTGCAGCTGCGCAAGCGGCGCACGCAGCTCGCCGCCGGCGGCGCGTTGCCGGCCCACCTGAACGTGCGAGGAGGCTGAGCCATGTCGTTCCTGTGGCCCACCTTGCTGTGGACGCTGGTCGCGGTGCCGCTGTTGGTGCTGCTGTATCTGTGGCTGCTGCGGCGGCGCAAGAAGGTCGCGCTGCCGTTCGCGCATCTGGCGCTGGTCAAGGAGGCGATGGGCAGGGGCCCCGGCTGGCGCCGCCACGTGCCGCCGGTGCTGCTGCTGCTGGCGATCACGGCGATGTTGATCGCCACCGCGCGCCCGACCGCCGTCATCACGCTGCCGCTGCAGGAGCAGACGATCATCCTGGCCATGGACGTCTCGGGCAGCATGCGCGCCGCAGACGTCGAGCCGAACCGCCTGGTTGCCGCCCAGGAAGCCGCCAAGGCGTTCCTCGTCGACCTGCCGCGCAGCGTGCGCGTGGGCGTGGTCAGCTTCGCCGGCACTGCGGCGATCGTGCAGCCGCCCACCTTCAGCCGCGAGGACGTGGTCGCCGCGATCGACCGCTTCCAGCTGCAGCGTGCCACCGCGATCGGCAGCGGGCTGATCCTGTCGCTGGCGGCGATGTTCCCCGACGCCGGCATCGACCTGAGCCAGGTCACCGGCCAGCGCAACATGCCGTTGCCGCTGGGCCAGCAGCCGCCGAAGAAGGAGTTCACGCCGGTCGAACCGGGGTCCTACGCGTCTGGGGCGATCATCCTGCTCACCGACGGCCAGCGCACCACCGGCCCCGACCCGATCGAGGCCGCGATGATGGCCGCCGAGCGTGGCGTCAAGGTGTTCACCGTCGGCATCGGCACCAAGGAGGGCGACACGATCGGCTTCGAGGGCTGGACCATGCGCGTTCGCCTCGACGAGGACACGCTCAAGCAGATCTCGCAGATCACGCGCGCCGAGTACTTCTACGCCGGCACCGCGCAGGACCTGAAGAAGGTCTACGAGAGCCTGTCCAGCCGCATGGTGATGGAAAAGAAGGAAACCGAGATCAGCGGCCTGTTCGCCGCGCTCGGCGCACTGCTGACCCTGCTGGCCGCCGGCTTGTCGGTGCTGTGGTTCCACCGCATCATGTGACGCGGCTGACCCGGGCGCACCCGCCCGGGTCAGCCGTCACCGCCGATGCGCCCCGCCACCAGCCGCACCGCGTTCGCGCAGCGCGCCGCCAGCGCCGAGTCGTGCGTGACGACGACCAGCGCCATGCCGCGCTCGCGGCATTGCCCCAGCATCAGCTCGAACACCGCGTCGGCGGTGTCGCGGTCGAGGTTGCCGGTGGGCTCGTCGGCAAGCACGCAGGCCGGCCGGGTCACCAACGCTCGCGCCAGCGCCACGCGCTGGCGCTCGCCGCCGGACAGCTCCGACGGACGGTGCTGCACGCGCGCGCCCAGCCCGACGCGCTCGAGCACCTCGCGCGCGGCGGCCTGCGCCTCGCGCGGCGGCTGGCGGCGGATGCGCAGCGGCATCGCGACGTTGTCGAGCGCGCTGAACTCGGGCAGCAGGTGGTGGAACTGGTAGACGAAGCCCAGGTGCCGGTTGCGCCAGCGGCCCTGCGCCGCGGCATCCATCGCCGACAGTTCCTCGCCCTGCAGCCACACGCGCCCGGCGCTGGGGGCGTCGAGGCCGCCGAGCAGGTGCAGCAACGTGCTCTTGCCCGAACCCGACGCGCCGACCACCGCCAGCGTCTGCCCCGCGTGCACCGCCAGGTCGACGCCGCGCAGCACCTGCACGTCGAGCGGCCCCTCGTGGAAGCGCTTGCGCAACCCTTCGGCGCGCAGCACGGCCGGCGCGTCACTCATAACGCAGCGCCTCGGCCGGGTTGACGCGGCTGGCGCGCCAACTCGGGTAGATCGTGGCCAGGAACGCGAGCACCAGCGACACGACGGCGATCGGCACGATGTCGCCCGCCTGCGGGTCGCTGGGCATGCGGCTGATCAGGTAGATGCTGCCCGGCAGGAAGGCGACGCCGAGCAGCCGCTCGATCGCCGGCACGATGACGTCGACGTTGAACGCCACCAGCAGGCCGAGCGCCACGCCGGCCGCGGTGCCGACGATGCCCGCGGTGGCGCCCTGCACGACGAAGATGCCCATGATCGATCGCGGGCTCGCCCCCAGCGTGCGCAGGATCGCGATGTCGGCGCGCTTGTCGGTCACGGTCATCACCAGCGTCGACACCAGGTTGAACGCCGCCACCGCGACGATCAGCGTCAGGATGATCGCCATCAGCCGCTTCTCGATCTGCACCGCGTCGAACCAGTTGCGGTTGGTGCGCGTCCAGTCGCGCACCACCACGTCGCCGCCCAGCGTGCCGCTCAGTTCGTAGGCCACATTGCGCGCGGCGTGCACGTCGCCGAGTCGCAACTGCACGCCGGTGGGCCCCTCGGTGCGGAACAGCGCCGCCGCGTCGCGCAGGTGGATCAGCGCCAGCGCGCTGTCGTACTCGTAGTGCCCGGCGTCGAAGGTGCCCACCACCGTGAACTGGCGCAGCCGCGGCACCACGCCGGCCGGCGTGACCTGGCCGCTGGGCGCGATCAGCGTGACCTTGTCGCCGACCGCGACACCGAGCTGGCGCGCCAGTTCGCCGCCGAGCACGACGTTCCACTCGCCGGCGCGCAGCGGCGCGAGCGTGGTGTCGCGCAGCCGCGCCGCGAGGTCGGTCACCGTGGCCTCCTGCGCCGGCTCGATGCCGCGCACGATCGCCCCGCGCATCGTGTCGCCGCGCGCCACCAGCGCCTGCGCCGCGACGAAGGGCGCCGCGCCGCGCACCTGCGGGTGACGACGCGCCTCGTCGGCGGTGGCCTGCCAGTCGGCCAGCGCGGCGCCGTCGGCGGCGTAGACCTCGATGTGCGAGATCACGCTGAGCATGCGGTCGCGCACCTCCTTCTGGAAGCCGTTCATCACCGACAGCACGATGATCAGCGCCGCCACCCCCAGCGCGATGCCCAGCATCGACACCCCGGAGATGAACGAGATGAAGCCGTTGCGCCGGCCGGCGCGCCCGGCGCGCGTGTAGCGCCAGCCGACCTGGAGCTCGTACAGGGGGTTCATCGCGGCGGCATGCTAACCGACCCCTCCGCGGCGCCGCGGCGCCGTCGGGATAATCGCGCCCGATGCACCTGATCGTCCCGTTCGCCGCGCCGCTGTCCGACGCCGGGCGCCGGGCACTGCGCTCGCTGTCGCTGCCCGCGCTCGACACGCTGCTGCCGCTGCTGGGCCTGCGCACGCGCGACGACGGCGACGAGTTCTCGCTGTCGCCGCCGCACGAGCGCGCGCTGGCGCGGGCGCTGGGGCTGGCCGGCGCCGACGGGTGCCTGCCCTGGGCCGCGCACGCCGCGGCGCAGTCCGGCGTCGACACCGACGACCTCGCCTGGGGCCGGCTGACCCCGGTGCACCTGCACGTGGGTGACCAGGTCAGCCTGCTCGACCCGGCGGCGCTGGCGCTCGACGAGGCGGCATCGCGCGCGCTGTTCGACGCCGTCGCGCCGCTGTTCACCAGCGAAGGGTTCGCGATGCTGTGGCTCGCCCCGGACGCCTGGCTCGCGGCGCACAGGTCGCTGCGCGAACTGCCCACCGCGTCGCCCGACCGCGTGATCGGCCGCCCGGTCGACCGCTGGCTGCTCGACGCACGCGCGGCCGCGCCGCTCGGCCGGCTGCTCAACGAGGCGCAGATGCTGCTGTACACGCACCCGGTCAACGACGCTCGCGAGGCGCAGGGGTTGCACACCGTCAACGCGCTGTGGCTCAGCGGCTGCGGCGCGCTGCAGCGAGCGTCGACGCCGCCCGGCCTGGTGGTCGATGCGCGGCTGCGCGCCGGCGCGCTGGCCGAGGACTGGGATGCATGGCGGCAGGCCTGGCGCGCGATCGACGCCGGCCCGGTCGCCGCCATCCACGCCGCGGTGCGCCGCGGCGACACGGTGTCGCTGACGCTGTGCGGTGAGCGCAGCGCCCTGCACTGCGCGCCGGCGCCGCGCGGGCGCTGGCGGCGCTGGTTCGGCCCGCGCCGCGCCGATGCGGCCGAACTGCTGGAGTCACTGTGAACGCACCGTCTGGGCCAGGGCGCGACGACATGCCGCCGCCGAGTTTCGAAGTGCGCGACGTGCCGCCGCGCGTGGCCTTCGCCCTCGAGCAGGCCGGCGTGCACCCGCTGCTCGCGCGGCTGTTCGCGGCGCGCGGCATCCGCAGCGCCGACGAACTCGACGACGCGTTCGAGCACCTGCTGCCACCGGGCACGCTGCTCGGCGCCGACCGCGCCGCAACGCTGCTCGCCGATGCGATCGCCGCACGCGCGCCGGTGTGCGTCGTCGCCGACTACGACTGCGACGGCGCCACCGCCTGCGCGGTCGCGCTGCGCGGCTTGCGCCTGCTCGGCGCCGACCCGGCGACGCTGCACTACGTGGTGCCCGACCGCGCCCGCCACGGCTACGGCCTCACGCCGGCCATCGTCGACCTCGCGCGCGAGCGCGTGCCGGACGTGCAACTGCTGGTCACGGTCGACAACGGCATCGCCAGCGTCGCCGGCGTCGCCCACGCGCGCGCTCACGGCATCGGCGTGCTGGTCACCGACCACCACCTGCCGGCGGTCGACGACGGCCGCGTCGTGTTGCCCGACGCCGACGTCATCGTCAACCCGAACCAGCCCGGCTGCACTTTCGCCAGCAAGTCGATCGCCGGCGTCGGCGTGATGTTCTACGTGCTGCTCGCGCTGCGCGCACGGCTGCGCGAGCGGGACGCCTTCGCCGGCAGCGCGCAGCCGCGGCTGGACGCGCTGCTCGACCTCGTCGCGCTGGGCACGGTGGCCGACGTCGTGCGCCTCGACGCGAACAACCGTCGGCTGGTCGCGCAGGGCCTCAAGCGCATCCGCGCCGGGCGCATGCAGCCGGGCGTGGCGGCGCTGTTCACGGTGGCCGGGCGCGACCCGTCGCGCGCCGCGACCTTCGACTTCGGCTTCGCGCTGGGCCCGCGCGTCAACGCCGCCGGGCGGCTGGCCGACATGACGCTGGGCATCGAGTGCCTGCTCACCGACGACGCGGCGCGCGCCGCCGAGCTGGCACGCGCGCTCGACGCGATCAACCGCGAGCGTCGCGAGGTCGAGGCCGGCATGCGCGAGCAGGCGCAGCTGCGTCTCGACGCGCTGCTGCCAGCCGGTGCGCCGCCGCCGGCGCTGGCACTGTTCGACGCGTCGTTCCACGAGGGCGTGGTCGGCATCGTCGCCGGGCGGCTGAAGGACCGGCTGCACCGCCCGACCTTCGTCTTCGCACGCGGCGCCGACGGGCTGCTCAAGGGCTCGGGCCGCTCGATCCCCGGCTTCCATCTGCGCGACGCGCTGGACCTGGTCGCCAAGCGCGAGCGCGGCGTGCTGCTGCGCTTCGGGGGCCACGCGATGGCCGCCGGCTGCACGCTCGCCGAAGCCGAGTTCGCGCGCTTCGCCGACGCCTTCGTGCGCGTCGCCGCCGAGTGGCTCGACGACGCGACGCTGCAGCGGCGCTGGCGCACCGATGGCGCGCTGCCGGTCGAGTACTACAACGCCGAGACCGCGCGCGTGCTCGACGCGCAGGTCTGGGGCCCGTCGTTCGAGCCGCCGCTGTTCAGCGAGGTCGTCGACGTGCTGGCACAGCGCCTGGTCGGCGAGCGCCACCTGAAGCTGCGCCTCGCGCGCGCGGGCGATGCGCGCGCCGCACCGCGCGAGGCGATCTGGTTCGGCCGCACCGAGCCGCTGCCGGCGCGCGCACGGGTGGCTTGGCGGCTGGCGCTCGACGAGTACCAGGGTCAGCAGCGCGTGCAGATGGTGCTCGAGGCCGCCACCGGCGTCGACTGAACGCGTCGCGTCGCGCCCGCGTGCGAACTTCCCGCGGCGGACGACGTCGAACTGCGTCGTCGTCACCTTCTGCACCCCGCTGCCATGCGCCTGCCGCAAACGCTCGCCCTCGCCCTGCTGCTGTTCATGCCGTTCCTGGCGACGGCCGTCGACCTGAAGCCCGTCACCGTCGCGCGGGGCCTCCAGCACCCCTGGGGCCTGGCGTTCCTGCCCGACGGCCGCATGCTGGTCACCGAGCGGCCGGGACGCATGCGCATCGTCGAACGCGACGGCACCCTCGGCGCGCCCCTGGCCGGGCTGCCGCCGGTGGCCGCGGGCGGGCAAGGCGGGCTGCTCGACGTCGCGCTCGATCCGAACTTTGCCGACAACCGCCTCGTCTACTGGACCTACAGCGAACCGGGCGCCGAGGGCGACGCCAACGGCACGGCGGTGGCGCGCGGCCGGCTCGACGGCAGCCGCCTCGCCGACGTGCAGGTGATCTTCCGCCAACACCCCAAGGTCGCGGGCAGCCACCACTTCGGCTCGCGGCTGGCGTTCGCGCGCGACGGTCGGCTGTTCGTCACGCTGGGCGACCGCAACTCGCGCAAGGACGATGCGCAGGTGCTCGACAACCACATCGGCAAGGTGGTGCGCATCGAGCCCGACGGCCGGGTGCCGGCCGACAACCCGTTCGTCGGCCGCGCCGGCGCGCGGCCCGAGATCTGGAGCTATGGCCACCGCAACGTGCAGGGCGCGGCGATCCACCCGGCCACCGGTGCGCTGTGGACGCACGAACACGGCCCGCAGGGCGGCGACGAGCTGAACCTGACCGAAGGCGGAAGGAACCACGGCTGGCCGGTGATCACCCACGGGCGCAACTACGGCACCGGCACGAGGATCGGCGAGGGCACCGAGCGTGCCGACGTCGTTGCGCCGGCGCACCTGTGGCTGCCGACCTCGATCGCGCCGAGCGGCCTGGCCTTCGTCACCAGCCCGCGCTACCCGGAGTGGAAGGACAGCGTGCTGCTCGGCGCGCTGCGCTCGCAGGTGCTGGTGCGCCTGCGCCTGGAGGGCACCCGCGTGGTCGGCGAGGAGCGGCTGCTGGGATCGCTCAACGCGCGCATCCGCGACGTGCGACAGGGCCCCGACGGCTGGATCTACGTGCTCACCGACAGCGCCGACGCGCGCATCGTGCGCCTCGAGCGCAGCGACGGCTGATCGCGAGAACCCGTCAACGCCGGCGCTGGTCGCGCAGCCGCGCCGCGAGCTGCGCGATGTCGGGCGGGTCGAGCGAGCACACCGCCATCACCGCCACCGGCAGCAGCGCGGCGACGGCGACGAACAGGTCGCCCGAGCCGATCAGCACGGCGATCACCGGCAGCGCCGCGATCGCGCCGAGCAACGTGTCGACCAGCGCCGAGCGGCTTGCGCGACGCGTCGTCTCGGGCGTCTCGGGCGGGCTTTGCGGGTGTGGGGCCAAGGGTATCCCCCTACAATCCGTCGGTGAACGACCCCAGCTTACTGAATGCCGATCTGCATTGCCACTCCGACGTGTCGGACGGCACGCTCAGCCCCGAGGCGCTGGCCGCACGGGCGCATGCCAACGGCGTGCAACTGTGGTCGCTGACCGACCACGACGAGGTCGGCGGTCAGCGTCGCGCCCGTGACGCGGCGCTGGCGCTGGGGTTGCCTTACCTCACCGGCTGCGAGGTCTCGGTCACCTTTGCCGACCGCACCGTGCACGTCGTCGGCCTGGGGTTCGACCCCGACGACGCCCGGCTGCGCGACGGGCTCGCGGCCACCCGCGGCGGACGCGAGCGCCGCGCGCGCGAGATGGCTGCCGGCCTGGCGCAGGTGGGCATCCGCGGCGCCTACGAAGGCGCGCTGAAGTACGTCGGCAACCCCGAGCTGATCTCGCGCACGCACTTCGCGCGCTTCCTCGTCGAGGCCGGCCACTGCGCCGACACGCACGAGGTGTTCCGCCGCTTCCTCGTCGAAGACAAGCCGGGGTACGTGCCGCACCGCTGGGCGCGGCTCGGCGACGCGGTGCGCTGGATCACCGACGCCGGCGGCGTGGCGGTGATCGCGCACCCGGCGCGCTATCGCTTCACGCCGACCGAGGAGTACGCGCTGTTCGTCGAGTTCGTCGCCCACGGCGGGCGCGGCGTCGAGGTCGTGACCGGCAGCCACAGCACCGCCGAGTACGCGGCCTACGCCGAGCTTGCGATCGAGTTCGGCCTGCTCGCCTCGCGCGGCAGCGACTTCCACGACCCCGACGAGAGCCGCACCGACCTCGGCGCCCTGCCCGACCTGCCCGGTCGCCTGACGCCGGTGTGGCAGGCGCTGGCGCAGCGCGTGGACCGTCCGTGACCGCGCACGCCGGCACGCTGCCGGCACCGCGCCCGCTGCTGGGCGTGACGCTGATCGCGCTGATGGCGGCCTGCTTCGCCGTGCTCGACACCAGCGTCAAGGTCATCGGCGCGACGATGTCGGTGCTGGTCGTGCTGTGGGCCCGCTACGCGTTCCAGGCGCTGGCGATGGCGCTGTGGCTGGCAGTGCCGTCGCGGCGGTCGCTGTGGCGCAGCGCCCACCCGCGTTTCCAGCTGCTGCGCGGCGTGCTGCTGCTCAGCGTCAGCGCGCTGGGATTCGTCGGCCTGCAGCACCTGCCGGTGGCCGAGTTCACCGCGGTGATCATGGTCACCCCGGTGATCGTCACGGTGGTCGCCGCGACGCTGCTGCACGAGCGCATCTCGCGCCTGCGCTGGGTGCTGGTGGCCGGCGGGTTTGCCGGCGTGCTCGTCGTGCTGCGCCCCGGCAGCGGGCTGTTCGGCTGGGCGGCGGCGATCCCGGCGCTGGCCGCGCTGTGCTACGCGGCGTTCCAGGTGCTCACGCGCCGGCTCGCCGGCCACGAGCATCCGCTGACGACGCACCTGTACACCGGCCTGATCGGCGCCGCGCTGAGCTCGGCGGTGCTGATCGCACTGCCCGGCGTCGAAGCCCGGCCGGCGCTGGCCGCCGCGGCCCCGTCGACGCTGGCGCTGCTGCTGCTGGTCGGGCTGCTGGGCACCGTCGGCCACCTGCTGCTGATCCTGGCGATGGGCACCGCGCCGGTGGGGCTGCTGATGCCGTTCACCTACCTCCAGATCGTCTTCGCCACCGCCGCCGGATGGGTCGCGTTCGGCCACGTGCCCGACGGCTGGGCGACGCTGGGCATGGCGGTCATCGCCGCCTGCGGCGCCACCAGCGCCTGGCTGAACGTGCGCAGCGCGCCGGGGCAGCGCCCGCCGTCGCCGGTGACCGTCGACACGATCGGCGACTGACCGCGGCGCGCGCCTTCAGGTCGCGCACCGGGGCGCCAGGCGCCGGCGGCGGCGCCGCAGCCGCGCGTGCAGCCACGCCGTGCGCAGCAGCGCGCACACGCCACCGACGACGATCGCGGCGAACACCACGTCGCTGGCGAAGTGGCCGCCCTGCAGCACCCGCCCGACGCCGATCGCGGTGCCAGCGGCCAACCCGGCGGCGGTCCAGCGGCGGCGGATTGCCGGTGCCGACAGCAGCCCCACGGCCATCAGCGCGTACCCGGTCGCCGCGTGACCGCTGACGAACGAGCAGTTGCGGTCGCACGGCCCGCCGGGCCGCAGCGCGGCGACGAAGGGCTGGTCGCCGCCAAACTCGTGCACCGCGAGCGGCCGCGGGCGTCCCCCATGGTCCTTCAGCAGCCACGACACCACTGCGCCGTTGGCCAGCACCGCCACGCCCAGCAGCAGCGCGGCACGCCGGCGCCATCGGCCGGCGCGTGGGCGCGGCCACAGCGTGACCGCCGCGGCAGCCAGCAACGCGCCGCGCCCCAGCCACGGCACGGCGACGTACGACGCCCGCACCAGGGGGTGCTCGGCGGCGAAGAAGGCCGGGACACGAAGCGGGTCGTGCAGCGCCGCGCTGATCGCCAGGTCGAGACCCGGCCAGGCCACGAACGCCAGCCCGAGCAACCCCAGCGGCACCCAATGCAGCGCCGTCACGAGGCGCCGCCGCGACGCGCGGCTCACCGCGCGGCCTCCATCGGCACCGACGCCCGCCACAGCCGCAGCGGCACGCGGTGCGCGCCGGCCTGCACCGCGTCGGCGGCGCCGAGAGGCCGCCAGTCGACGAGCTGACTGCGCAGCGCGGGCGGCGGGTCGCCCTCGCTGAGCACGATCACGGCCTGTCCAGGCCGCGGCGTCCACGGCCGCGTGAGCTGATAGTGGTCGCGCGCCGGCCGCGGCCGACCGGCATCGTCCAGCGGCCGCCAGGCGCGCCAGTCCAGCGCCAGGTCGCGCCAGCGATGGCGACCCTGCGCCGCCAGCGCGCGGCTCGTCGTGACGACGGGCGCGCCGGGCATCTCGGCCAGCGCCTGCCGCAGCGGCGCGCGCAACTCGCCGTACGCCGTGCCCCACCCGCGCATGCGCGACCACGCGTCGAGCACCTTGGGCAGCGTTGCGGCGTCCGGCATCGCCCGCAGCACCAGCGCCGGGATCAACATCGCCGCGGCCACCAGCAGGGCCTGCGCCCACGCCAGCCGGCGTGCGCTGGCCAGCGCCGGCGACGCCTCGGGTGACTCGGCGAGCCGAAGCGCCAGCCACAGCGTGAACCCGACCAGCACCGGCGCGGTCCAGTTGACCTCGGCACCGGCGTGCAACGCCTGCACTGCGCCGAGACCGAGCAGCGGCCACACCAGCGCGGCCAGGTACACCCTCAGGCCGGCCGACGCCGGGCGCGCCGGTCGTCGCGCGTGCCGCCACAGCCACCACCCCCACACCGGCCCCAGCAGCACGGCCTGCCCGAGCAGCCACGACACGAACGCCACCGCGGCGCGCCCCGGCGCCAGCGGCGTCGCCGCGGCGGTGATCTCGACCGTGTGCCGCAACGTCGGCCACCCGTGTGCCGCGTTCCACGCGAGGTGCGGCGCCAGCGCCGCCAGCACGACGGCTGCGGCCAGCAGCGGCCCCGTCGCCCGTTGTCGCCGCCTTGTCGGGCCGCGAGGACCGCCCGCCGGGACGAAGGCGACCGCGACGGCAGCCACCGCCAGCGCGGCGGCCGTGTATTTCGACAGCATCGCGAGTGCCGCCGCCACGCCGAACATCGCCCACGCTCGATGGCCGCCGACCCACGACGCATGCCATAACGCCAGCGCCGCCAGCGACCAGCCCAGCAACAGCGGCGCGTCGGTGGTTGCCGCCAGGCCGAGCACGCCGGCCGGCGTCGACACGAGGAACACGACGGCGGCCCAGACGCCGGCGCGTTCGGCCGCCGCGATGCCGTGGCCTTCGTGCCGCGCGATCGCGAACGCCAGGCGTGCCAGCACCAGCGCGGCGGCCGGCCAGCACAGCATCGCGAGCGCCTTGACCCCCACGACGCCGTCGCCGAACAGCGCCGTCGAAGCACCGATCAGCGCCGCGATGACCGGAGGCTTCGAGTAGTAGCCCCAGGCCGGCTCGCGCGACCAGTCCCAGTACTGCGCCTCGTCGACATGCAGTGTGACGTCGCCGCTGCCCAGCACCGCGGCCAACAGCGCGAATCGCGACGCGGCCGCGAGCGAAGCCAGCGCGCCGACCTGCAGCCACCAGCGCCGCGTCGGCCGCACGGCGCGGTCACGGACCACGCCGGTCGCCGCGTCGGCCACCTCGGGGTGCCGCACCTGCGCCATCGCGCGAGCTTAGCGGTGCAGGCTGAAGCCGGCGTGAAGCGCGGCGGTGCTGGCGGACAATGCGCCGATGTCGCAGTACTTCGAGGTCCACCCCGACAACCCTCAGCCGCGGCTGCTCAGGCAGGCGGCGCAGATCCTGCACGCCGGCGGCGTCGCGGCCATCCCGACCGACTCGAGCTACGCGCTGGTGTGCCACCTCGACGACAAGGCGGCCGCCGAGGCACTGCGGCGCATCCGCCAGGTCGACGACCGGCACCACCTGACGCTGCTGTGCCGCGACCTGTCGGAGCTGGCGCGGTTCGCACGGGTCGACAACCGCCAGTACCGGCTGCTCAAGCTGGCCACGCCCGGGCCCTTCACCTTCATCCTCGAGGCGACGAAGGAGGTGCCGCGGCGGCTGAGCCACCCGTCGCGGCGCACCATCGGGCTGCGCGTGCCCGACCACCGCGTGACGCAGGAACTGCTGGCGCTGTTCGGCCAGCCGCTGCTGGCCACCACGCTGATCGCGCCCGGCGAGACCGAGCCGATGAACGACCCGCACGAGATCCGCGAGCGCTTCCAGAAGCTGCTGCAGGCGGTGGTCGACGCCGGCGCCTGCCCGATGCAGCCGACCACCGTGATCGACCTCAGCGGCGACGTGCCGGTGCTGGTGCGCGAGGGCCGCGGCGACGCCGCGTCGCTGGGGCTGGCCGCGTAGCGCGCGCTAGACCGCCGCGGTGACGACGATCTCGATCTTCCACGCCGGTTTGGCCAGCGCCGCCTGCACCGTGGCGCGAGGCGGCGTGTGGTCGCGCACCACCCACTCGTCCCACACGCTGTTCATCGCCGTGAAGTCGGCCATGTCGGCGAGGAAGATCTGCGCGCGCAGGATCTTCGACTTGTCGCTGCCGGCACGCGCGAGCAGCGCGTCGATGGCGTCGAGCACCTGCCGCGTCTGGCCGTAGATGTCCTGCGTCTCGTCGGCGGCGACCTGCCCGGCGAGGTAGACGGTGCCGTCGTGCACCGCCATCTCGGACATGCGCGCGCCGACGTCGTAGCGTTGCAGCGTCATCTCTTCGCTCCTTTGTGGTGATGGCCCGCGCGACGCGGCGCCGCGGTGCCGGTGGCGGCCTTCTGGCCGAGCCGCGACTCGGTGCCGGCCAGCAGCTTGCGGATGTTCGCCTCGTGGCGCCACACCAGCAGCAGGCTCATGAGCGCGATCGCGAGCACCAGCGTGTCCGGCCCCCAGATGAGCAACTGGTAGAACGGCGCGAACAGCGCGCTGACGATCGACGCCAGCGACGAGTAGCGGAAGAACCCCGCGACGATGGCCCAGGTGGCCAGCGTCGCCAGGCCGAGCAGCGGGTTCAGCGCGAACAGCACGCCGGCCGCGGTGGCCACGCCCTTGCCGCCGGCGAAGCGGAAGAACACCGGCCACAGGTGGCCGACGAAGGCCGCCAGCCCGACCCACGCGGCGGTGTCGGTGCCCAGCCCGAAACGCGGCCCCCACCACAGCACCGCGAGCACCGGCAGATAGCCCTTGAGCGCGTCGAGCGCCAGCGTGACCGCCGCCGCGCCGCGGTGGCCCGAGCGCAGCACGTTGGTCGCGCCGGGGTTGCGCGAGCCGTAGCTGCGCGGGTCGGCCAGCCCGGCGAACCGGCTGACGATGACCGCGAACGACAGCGAACCGATCAGGTAGGCGACAGCGACGGCCGCCAGGCTCCAGGCGAAGGACATGCGGCGGGGGTCGTGGCGTGCGGCGACGGGAAGCCGCCAGTGTAAGCGGCGGCGGCGCCGCGCCCGGTCAGAGCGCGCAATCGACCGCGCGCGCGCCGAGCACGTCGACGAGCACCTGCGGCGCGAGGCCCACCAGGTACCCGCGCCGACCGCCGTTGATGTAGATGCGCGGCAGCGCGAGCACGCTGACCTGCACGTACACCGGCATCGCCTTGCGCAGCCCGAACGGCGAGGTGCCGCCGACCAGGTAACCGCTGTGGCGCTGCGCGACCTCGGGCCGGCACGGCTCGACGGCCTTGGCGCCGATGTCGCGCGCGAGGTTCTTCGTGCTGACCTCGCGGTCGCCGTGCATCAGCACCACCAGCGGCTGCCCACGCTCGTCCTGCATCACCAGCGTCTTCACCACGGTGTGCTCGTCGACGCCGAGCTGGCGCGCCGACTCGGCGGTGCCGCCGCGCTCGACGTAGTCGTAGGGATGCCCGGTGTAGGACACGCCGGCGCGGTCGAGCCACTGCGTGGCCGGGGTCGCGCTGACGTGCCTGTCCTTCTTCGCCATCGTGCGATGCTGCCACGCCGCGGCACCGGCACGCGCCCGGTCCGAGCCGGCCCGGCCGGTGGCGCGCCGACGCGTCGTCAGTCGCAGCGCACCCGGCAGCCCGCCGGGTCGCCTTCGCACTGGCCGGTGCCCAGCACCTCGCAGCGCGCCTTGGTGCGCAGCGTGAACGTCACGCCTTGTGCATAGCTGCAGGCCACGCGCGTGACCGAACCCTGGCGGCCCACCGCCACGCGCAGCGGCTGCAGCGCAGCGATCGTCGCGCGCGGCAGCTCACACGACAGGTAGCCCTGGAACGCGCCGTCGCCCGCCTCCCACAGCGCGGTGTTCTTCAGCGCGCGGTAGTTCTCGAAGCGCGAGCAGATCTCGGCTTCGCGCCCGTACAGGCGCGCGTTGTCGGAACAGTAGCCGGTGTAGGTGTGTCGCAGTTCGTCGTCGCTCGGGCAGGGGGCCACCTGCACCGCCGCAGCGGGCAGCGGGCAGGTCAGCGTCCCGGCCACCGCGCCGCCTGTGGCCACCGCCAGCGCGATCGTCAAAGCCCATCGCTTCATGCGCATGCTCCGGAAGGACGGGCGCGATCGTAGCAGCCGCCTTCACTGCCCCGGGTCGCGGATCTCCCAGCGGATGCGGTCGATCTCGGCGAGCACTTCGCCGGGCAGCGCCACGCCCCATGCGTCGACGTTCTCGTCGAGCTGCGCGACGCTGGTCACGCCGATGATCGTGCTGGCCACGCGCCAGTTGCGGTAGCAGAACGCCAGCGCGAGCTGCACCGGCGTCAGGCCGTGCTCGCGCGCCAGCGCGTTGTAGCGGCGCGCCGCGGCGAGCGACTCGGCACGGCCCCAGCGCTGCTGCTTCATGCTGTCGAAGATCGCCAGCCGGCCCGGGCGCGCCGGGTCGTCGAGGCCGCGCTCGTCGTACTTGCCGCTGAGCAGCCCGAAGCCCAGCGGCGAGTACGCCAGCAGCGACACGCCGGCGTGGTGCAGCACCTCGTCGAGGCCGTTGTCGACCACGCGGTTGACCAGGCCGTACGGGTTCTGCACCGTGGCGATGCGCGGCAGGCCCTGCGCGTCGGCGATGCGCACGAACTCGGCCACGCCCCACGGCGTCTCGTTGCTGACGCCCACGGCGCGCACCTTGCCGGCCTGCACCAGCCGCTGCATCGCCTCGAGCTGCGCCTCGATCGGGGTCGCGGGGCGGTCCTTCGCCGGGTCGAAGTACAGGCCACCGAACATCGGCACGTGGCGCACCGGCCAGTGGATCTGGTAGAGGTCGATCACGTCGGTGCCCAGGCGCTGCAGGCTGGCGTCGCACGCGGCGACGATGTCGTCGGCTTCGAGGTCGGCCTTGCCGCCGCGGATCCAGTGGTAGGCGCGCGCGGCGCCGCTGACCTTGGTCGCCAGCACGACCTTGTGCCGGGCGCCGGGGCGCTGCGCGAACCAGCGCCCGACGATGCGTTCGGTGTCGCCGAACCGCTCGGCGCTCGGCGGCACCGGGTACATCTCGGCGGTGTCGATTAAGTCGACGCCGCGCTCGAGCGCGCGGTCGAGGATCGAGAACGCCGTGCGTTCGTCGACCTGGCGCTCGCCGAAGGTCATCGTGCCGAGGCAGACCTTGCTGACCACGAGGTCGCTGCGGCCCAGGGAAATGTGCTCCATCGTCGCGGGCTCCTTTCGAGCGCGGCAGTGTGCCCGATGCCGGCACGCCGCGCCGGCACGCCGGCCATGGCCCGCCGCGGCCGGCGCCGATGGCTCCTTCGGATCATGACCGCCGCGGCCGCGCTGCCTACAGTGCGGCGCATCGACACCACCGATCAAGGACACCCCCGATGAATGCCACCGAACGCATCGCGATGCTCGAGGCGATGCTGCTGATCCGCACCTACGAGCAGCGGCTGGCCGCGCTGCAGCCGCAGGGCGTGCCGGGCACCTGCACCGCCGTCGGCCAGGAGGCCGCCGCGGTCGGCGTCGTGCGCGCGCTGCTCGCCGACGACCTGATCCTGACCAACCACCGCAGCGCCGGCCACCTGCTCGCGCGCGGCGCCGACCCGGCACGCATGCTCGCCGAGGTCATGGGCCGCCGCGACGGCTACTGCAAGGGCAAGAGCGGCTCGCTGCACATCGCCGCGAAGGAGCTCGGCGTGGTGCTGACCTCGACCATCGTCGGCGGCGAGCTGTCGCTGGCCCCCGGCGTCGCGCTGGCACAGAAGATGCGCGCGCCGCTGACGCGCCGCGGCGGCATCACCGCGGTGTTCTTCGGCGACGGCGCGGCCTGCGAGGGCATCTTCCACGAGTCGCTGAACCTGGCCGTGACCTGGCAGCTGCCGCTGCTGTACGTGTGCGAGAACAACCAGTGGCAGGCCTTCGTGCACCGCCGCGAGACGATGCCGATGGAGCGCATCGCGCCGACCTGGGCCGCCGCGCACGGCGTCGACGCCGCCACCGTCGACGGCAACGACGTCGAGGCGGTGCACGCGGCGGCGCTGGCCGCGGTGCAGCGCATCCGCGCCACCGGGCGGCCGGCGTTCCTCGAGCTCGAGACCTGGCGCGCGCGCGGCCACTTCGAGCCCGACGACCAGTTCTACGTCGACCCCGACGAGCGCGCAAGCTGGGCGCGGCGCGACCCGATCGACACGCTGTCGGCGCGGCTGCAGGCCGAGCGCGTGATCGGCGCCGGCGAGCTCGCGCACCTGCAGCAGCGCGTCGACGCGACGATCGACGCCGCGCTGGCGTTCGCCCAGGCCTCGCCCTGGCCCGAGCTGCGCGAGCTGACCAGCGACGTCTACGCCTGACCCCGTTTCGAGGAGCAACGACATGACCTCCACCCTGACCGCCAACGACGCCATCGAACAGGCGCTGGCCGAGGAGATGCGCCGCGACGAGCGCGTGCTGATCTTCGGCGAGGGCGTGGCCACCAAGCGCCGCGCCCTGCTCGCCGAGTTCGGCCCCGATCGCGTGCGCAACACGCCGCTGGCCGAGGGCATCATCGCCGGCACCGCCGCCGGCGCCGCCGCGATGGGCCTGCGCCCGGTGATCGACCTGCTGTTCGCGCCGTTCCTGACGCTGGCGATGGACGCCATCGTCAACAGCGCCGGCAAGCTGCGCTACCTGTCGGGCGGGCAGTTCGAGTTCCCGCTGGTCGTGATGACCACCACCGGCGCCGGCTGGGCCGTGGGCGCGCAGCACAACCACAACCTCGAGGCGATGTTCGTCCACGCCCCGGGGCTGAAGGTGGTGATGCCGCACGGCGCGGCCGACCACAAGGGGCTGCTCAAGGCCGCGATCCGCGACCCCAACCCGGTGATGTTCTTCACCGACCTGGCGCTGGGCTTCACCCCGGGCGAGGTGCCGGCGGGCGAGCACCTGGTGCCGCTCGGCCAGGCCGCCGTCGCGCGCCGCGGCGACGACGTGACGCTGGTGTCGTACGCGAAGACCGTCGGCGCGTGCCTGCAGGCCGCCGAGCAGCTGGAGGCGCAGGGCGTCTCGGCCGAGGTGATCGACCTGCGCACGCTCAAGCCGCTCGACGAAGCGAGCCTGCTGCGCTCGGTGCGCCGCACCGGCCGGCTGGTCGTCGTGCACGAGGCGGCGGCGCCCTGCGGCGTCGGCGCCGAGGTGGCGGCGATCGCCGGCGAGAAGGCGTTCGCCGCACTGCGCGCGCCGGTGCGCCGCCTCACCGGTCCCGACGCGCCCGCGCCGGCGTCGTGGGTGCTCGAGCAGGCCGGCGTGCCCAGCGCCGACGCGATCGCCGAAGCGGTGCGCGCGTTGCTGCCCGTCGCGGCCACGGCCTGATGCAGTACGGCATCCAGCGGTACGAGACCTGCTGCCCCGGTGGTTGACTCTCGTCATCGGTGGCGCCGACGCCGCTGCGCAGCCGTTGACGGCGGCGTGCGTCGGTCTGCGCGGCAAAGCGGCGTGCGCCCGGGCGGCGGCGCTTCACCTCGGCGGTCGGCGCCGGGCGCCGACCGCCACAGGGTGAGCCCCCAGCGGGTGCGACCTGCCGCGACTCACTCGCCCGCGCATTGCGCCACGCCGGGGGGCCAGAGCTTCGCGGACGTCGCCGATGCCCTGATCACGAAGCATCACCGCCGACGCCGGGACGGCAAGGACCATCGCGTCCACGACCGACCGCTTCGGCTGCACCTCTGCGATCATCCCGTCCATGACCGGCGCGCAGATCATCGTCCTGGCCACCCCCGTGTTCCTGCTGCTGATCGCGATCGAGTTCGCGGTCGGCGTCGCGCGCGGGCGCAACGCCTACCGCTGGAACGACGCGCTGAACTCGATCGGGCTGGGCATGCTCAGCCAGGTCACCGCGGTGTTCGGCCGCATGCTGCGCATCGGCATCTACGCCGCGGTGTTCGAGCACGTCGCGCTGTGGCGGTTGCCGTCCGACGCCGCGTGGGTGTGGCTGGCGGCGCTGGTGGCCTACGACCTGTGCTACTACTGGCAGCACCGGCTGGGCCACACCTGCGCGCTGTTCTGGGCCGCGCACGCGGTGCACCACCAGAGCGAGGACTACAACCTGTCGACCGCGCTGCGCCAGACCTCGACCGGCTTCCTGCTCGGCTGGATCTTCTACCTGCCGATGGCGGTGCTCGGCTTCCCGCCGCAGGTGTTCGCCGTCGTCGCGCTGATCGACCTGCTGTACCAGTACTGGGTGCACACGCAGCAGGTCGGCAAGCTCGGGTGGTTCGACCGCTGGTTCTGCTCGCCGAGCAACCACCGCGTGCACCACGCGGTCAACGACCGCTACCTCGACCGCAACTACGGCGGCGTGTGGATCGTCTGGGACCGGCTGTTCGGCAGCTTCGCCGAGGAGGACGACCGCGAACCCTGCGTCTACGGCACGCGCACGCCGCTGCGCAGCTGGAATCCGCTGTGGGCCAACGTCGCGGTGTACGCCGCGCTGGCGCGCGACAGCTGGCACACCGCGCGCTGGGCCGACAAGCTGCGCGTGTGGCTCGGCCCACCCGGCTGGCGGCCGTCCGACGTCGCGGCGCGTTTCCCGCACCCGCCGCTCGACCTGGCGCGCCAGCGCTACGACCCGCCCGCGCGCCCCGCCGCGATCGCGGCAGCGGTGGCGCTGTTCGTCGGGCTGCTCGGCGCGACGTCGCTGTTCCTTTGGCAAGCGCACACGCTCGACGCGCTGCGACAGGCCGCCGGCGTCGGCGCGATCGCCGCCGGACTGGTGCTCGTCGGGCGGCTGAGCGGCGGCGCGCCGACCCGCACGGCACGCGGCACGCCCGCGGGCGCCTCGCGCCGCGCCTGACCCCGGCGACCGACCACCCCCGGTTCGCGGGAGGGGTGGCAACGCGTCGCGGCGCCTGGACTCGGCGCATCGGCCCGTCGCGTGACGAGCATCACACCTCGCGCATCCGCCATGCCCCTGCCCCGCGCCGCGCGCACCGTGCGGCACCTGTCGTGCGGCCTCGGCGCGCTCGCGCTGGCCGCCCCCGCGCTGCCGCAAGCGCTGCTCGGCGTGTACTACGGCAACCAGGGCTGGAAGATGGACCAGGTGCGCGCGATGGAAGCGTGGCAGGGCAAGCGCCACGCCGTCGTCGAGCTGTTCACCGACTGGCGCCCCGCACGAAGACCGTCGACAACCTGTTCAAACAGCAGTTGCCCCAGGTGTGGGCCAACGGCAACGTGCCGGTGGTCACCTGGGAGCCGTACCTGTGCTCGGCGGCAGCGGCACCGGCCGACGTCGAGGTGCGTGCGGCGCGCGGCGACTACGACGCCTACCTGCGCACCTGGGCCGCGCGGCTGCGCGGCTTCGTCGCCGGCCCCGACGGCCAGCTCGACAGTGCCGACGACCGCCGCGTCTACCTTCACCTGGCGCACGAGATGAACGGCGACTGGTACCCGTGGAGCGCCGCGGTGGGCAACAACACCCCCGGCGACTACGTGCGCATGTGGCTGCGCGTGCGTTCGATCTTCGCCGGCCAGGGGCTGGACGCGCGCACGGTGCAGTGGATCTGGGCCGTCAACCACGACGACGTCGGCGCGTGGCGCGCCGAGGACTACCACCCCGGCGACGAGCACGTCGACTGGATCGGCGTCGACGGCTACAACTGGGGCGCGAGCCAGGGCTGGTCGTCTTGGCGCACGCCGCAGCAGGTCTTCGAGCCGATGGTGCTGCGGCTGCGCGCGCTGGGCAGCCGGCGCCCGCTGGCGCTGACCGAGACGGCGTCGTCGACCGCGACGCCGGGCGGGCCGAACGTCGCCGCGAAGTCGCAGTGGATCGGCGAGCTCTCCGCCTTCGCCGCGCAGCCGCACGTCGGCGCGCGCTTGGTCGTCTGGTTCAACGAGGACAAGGAGACCGACTGGGCCGTGTTCGGCGGCTCCAACGGCGACGAGTCGTACCGCAGCGGCCGCAGCCAGTACAAGGCCTACGCCGCCTACCGCAGCGCCGCGCGGGCGCCCGCGCTGCTGTCGACGAACCCCGCCGACCCCCGCCTGCTCAGCGACCTGCAGTTCTCCGGCGGATGGTAGCCGCCGGCGGCGCGCGCGCCGGCGAGCGGTTTCACGGCGCGCGCTGCTCCTCGCGCAGGCGCAGCACGCGCCGCTGCACCTTGCCGGTGGTGGTCATCGGCAGCGCGTCGATGAACTCGATCTCCTTCGGGTACTCGTACGGCGCCAGCCGGCCGCGCACGTGCCGCTGCAGCTGCTCGACCAGCGCCGCGTCGCCGCGGTAGCCCGGCGCGAGCACCACGTAGGCCTTGACCACCGCGCCGCGCTCGGCGTCGGGCTTGGGCACCACCGCGGCGTTGGCCACCGCCGGGTGCTTGACCAGACAGTTCTCGACCTCGCTCGGGCCGATGCGGTAGCCGGCGGCCTTGAACATGTCGTCGCTGCGGCCCTGGTACCAAAGGTATCCGCGCTCGTCCATCACCGCGGTGTCGCCGGTGCGGCACCACGCGTCGCGCGCATCGCCGGTGAACTTCGCGCGCGTCGCCTGCTCGTTGCCCCAGTAGCCGAGGAAGAACACCGGGTCGGGGTCGCCGTGCACGTCGCGCCGGTGCACCGCGACGTCGCCCGGCGTGCCCGGCGCGCACTCGCGGCCCTCGTCGTCGATCACGGCGACGCGGTGCCCCGGGTAGCCGCGCCCCATGCTGCCCGGCACCGCCGGCCACCCGGCGTGCCAGCGCCCGTGCACGTCGCGCCAGCGCGCGCAGTTGCCGACCACGTAGTTGATCTCGGTCTGGCCGAACATCTCGTTGACGGCCACGCCCAGCGCGTCGCGGCCGTAGGCGAACACGGCGTCGCCGACCGCCTCGCCGGCGCTCATCACCGCCTGCAGCGCGAGCCCGGGGTAGTCGCGGCGCGGGTCGGGCACGGCCTTCATCATCGCCTTCAGCGCGGTCGGAAACAGGAAGCTGTGCGTCACGCGGTGGCGCTGCATCAGCTCGAACGCGCGCTCGGGCGCGAAGCGGCCCTGGAACGCGACGATCTCGCGGCCGAAGTACAGCGTCGGCAGCAACGCGTCCATCAGCCCGCCGGTCCAGGCCCAGTCGGCCGGCGACCAGAACACCGCGGGTGATCCGTCGACGGTGTGCGGGAACCAGTTCTGGCTGCACACGAAACCCGTCAGGTTGCCGATCAGCGCGCGGTGCGGGATCAGCGCACCCTTCGGCGGCCCGGTGGTGCCGCTGGTGTAGACCAGCACCGCGGGGTCGTCGGCGCGCGTGCCGACCGGGTCGAACGTGTCGCGCTCGCGCGCCAGCCACGCCGGCCAGTCGGCGTCGAAGGCGCCGAGCGCGCCGCCGACGGCCACGACGTGGCGCAGGTCGGGGCAGTTCGCGCGCACCGCGAGCAGGTTCGCCGCGGCGCTCTCGTCGACGACCGCCACGCGCGCGGCACTGTCACGCAGCCGGAACTCGAGCGCCTCGGGGCCGAACAGCATCGACAGCGGCATCGCCACCGCGCCGAGCTGGTAGACGGCCAGGTGCGCCACCGCGGTCTCGACGCGCTGCGGCATGACGATGGCGACGCGGTCGCCGCGCGCCACGCCGAGCCGGCGCAGCGCGTGCGACAGCCGGTTCGCGTCGCGCTGCAGCTCGCCATACGCGACGCTGCCGCCGCGGCCGTCGTCGCGCTCCCAGCTGATCGCCGCCGCGGCGGGTGTCGCGCGCGCCCAGCGCCGAGCGCAGACCTCGGCGATGTTGAACCGCGCCGGCACGCGCCAGCGGAAGTGGCGGTGCAGGTGACGGTAGGCGTCGGGCGTGCGGGCGTCGGGCGGTGTCATGGCCGCGAGCTTAGGCCCGCGCCGCGGCGCGCGACATCGGCGGCTTCACCGATCGCCGGCGCGCACGCGGCGCGGCGATCAGCGCGGCGTCGTCGCCCGGCGATGGCGTTCGCGGTATGCGGCGGCGCGCGCGGCGTCGCCCAGCGCCTCGTACAGCAGCGCCAGTTCCTCGAACACGTAGCCGTCGGGGGCGCCGGCCTCGGCGTTGCGCCGCTCGAGGTCGAGCTGCATCGCCAGCGCCTCGTCCAGGCGGCCGAGCAGCCGCAGCACGTTGGCCACCTGCCAGCGCGCCATGCGCACCGTCTCGCCGGCGGGGTCGCGCTGCGCGTAGGCCTGCTCGGCGTCGCGGAAAGCGGCCAGTGCCTCGTCGAGCCGGCGCGAGCGGCGCAGCGTGTCGCCGAGGTTGTTCAGCGCCGGCGCGACCCAGCCACGCGCCTTCGGGTCCTGCGCGGCGCGCGCGTAGGCGATGGTGCGCCGGTGCCAGTCGATCGCTGCGTCGGTGTCGGGTTCGACCAGCGCGACCATGTGCATCGCGTCGGCGGCCAGGCGCTCGAGGCCGGCGCGCCGCGCGGCGTCGACGGCCTGCCCGAACAGCGGCCGCGCGTCGGCCGGCCGGCCCGACGAGCGCAGCGTGCGCCCACGCTCGAGCAGCGCGTGCACGCGCACCTCGTCGCCCGCCGCGGCCACCTGCGGCGCAATCGCGTCGAGTTCGGCGTGCGCCTCGTCGAAGCGCCGGCGCAGCGAGTACGTGCGCGCGATCTGCGTGCGAAGCACCAGCGCGTCGTCGCCGGTCGCGGTCTTCAGCGCCTCGCGAAAACGCGCCTCCGACTCGGCCGGGCGGCCGTAGTCCCACAGCGCGTAGACGTCGATGCCGGCAGCCAACGCCTTCGCTGCGGTCAACGCCAGCGCACCGGCGAGCAGGGCGGCGCCGCGCCTCATCGCCCGGCGAAGCGCAGCAGCGCTTCGCCGGTGACGCGGCAGATGCGCCAGTCGGGCAGCACGGCGGCGCCCATCTTCTCGTAGAAGCGGATCGCGTCGGCGTTCCAGTCGAGCACGCTCCACTCGAAGCGGCCGCAGCCGCGCGCCACGGCCAGCGCGCCCAGCCGCTCGAGCAGCGCGCGGCCGATGCCGCGCCCGCGCACCGCCGGCTGCACGTACAGGTCCTCGAGGTACAGCCCCGGCTTGCCGAGAAACGTCGAGAAGTTCGTGAAGAACAGCGCGAATCCGACGACCGCCGCGCCGCCGTCGCGGTCGACTTCGGCCACCAGGCACTCGGCCACCGGCCGCTCGCCGAACAGGTGCGGATGCAGAGCTTCGGGCGTGACCTGCAGCAGGTGGGTCAGCCGCTCGAAGGCGGCCAGTTCGCCGATCAGCGCGACCACCGCGCCCAGGTCGGCGGGCTCGGCCGGACGCAGCCGCGCCGCGGCGGCAGGGACGGGGGTCGGGTGCATGGCGCCATTGTGGCCGCCCGCCGCGCCGGGCGGTGTTCAAGTTGATACGTCTTCTGCCGAAACCCGCTTCACGCAGCGCCTGGCGCCGCGACCACGCCGCAAAGAACCACTCGTCGGGACCACACAGACCATGGCCTATGCCCCGCTCGCTGCCGTGCGCGATCGCATCACCGTCGGTGCGCCGCTGCCGTTCAACGTGCGCGACGCCGATGGCACGCTGCTGCTGGCGCGCGACCAGCGCATCGACTCGCTCGGCGCGCTCGAGGCGCTGTTCGAGCGCGGCTCGCTGGTCGACATGACCGAGCTGCTGAGCCCGGTTGAGCGCGCCCGCACGGCGCCGCGCGACCTGCTGCCCGAGCTGTGGAACGACTGCTTCGACCAAGTCGACGTCGCGCTGCGCCGCTGCGGGCACGAGCGCTTCAAGGACGCACTCGAGGACGCCAGCGCCCCGGTGGCGGTGCTGATCGAGCGCGACCCCGACCTGGCGATCTTCCAGCTGATGCGCCAGGACGAGAGTCCGCTGGTGCAGTACGGCGTCAACCACTCGATGCACACGGCCATCGTCTGCCGGCTGGTCGCGATGCGCCTGGGCTGGGACGCCGCCAGCACGCACCGCGTGTTCGAGGCCGCGCTGACGATGAACGTGTCGATGCTCGAGCTGCAGGGCGTGCTGGCGTTCCAGGGCACGCCGCCGACGCGCGAGCAGCGCGACGCGATCCTGTCGCACCCGCAGCGCAGCGTGCGCATGCTCGAGGCCTCGGGCGTCACCGACCGAGACTGGCTCGACGCCGTCGCGCAGCACCACGAGCTGCCCGACGGATCGGGCTACCCGGCGGGTCTGACCGAGATCGGCGACCTCGCGCAGCTGGTGCGCCGCGCCGACGTCTACACCGCGAAGCTCAGCCCGCGCAGCAGCCGCGAGGCGATCAGCGCCGACCGCGCCGGGCGCGAGATGTTCATGAGCGACCCCGGCCACCCGATGACCGCGGCGCTGGTCAAGGAGTTCGGGCTGTACCCGCCCGGCTGCTTCGTGATGCTCGCCTCGGGCGAGGTCGGCATGGTGGTGCGCCGCGGCCACGCCGTGAACAACCCGATCGTCGCGGTGATGGCCACCGCCAAGGGCGAGCCCTGCCCCGAGCCGCTGCGCCGCGACACCTCGTTCCCGGCGTACGCGGTCAAGTCGGCGCTGCCGGCGCGGCACATGCCGGTGCGGCTGCAGCACCACATGCTGGCGCAGATGGTCAGCTGAGCCCGCACCGGGCCCGGCACAGCGCGCCGGCAGCCCGGCGCTGCGGCCGCTACAGTGCGGCCATGCCCTCGCCTGCCCCCGCCTACGTCGAGCGCCGCCGCGGCGCGTCGCTGCGCCTGGCGCTGCGCGGCATCGACTACCACCTCACCGTCTGGGGCGAGCCGCAGCCCGACACGGCGCCGCTGGTGCTGCTGCACGGCTGGATGGACGTCGGCGCGTCGTTCCAGTTCGTCGTCGACGCGCTCGCCGAGGTCGAGCCGCGCGAACGCTGGGTCGTCGCGCCCGACTGGCGCGGCTACGGCGGCAGCGTCTCGCCGCCGGTCGACAGCTACTGGTTCCCCGACTACCTCGGCGACCTCGACGCGCTGCTCGACGCGCTGGCGCCCGGGCGCGAGGTCGACCTGGTCGGCCACAGCATGGGCGGCAACGTCGTCATGCTCTACGCCGGCGTGCGGCCGCAGCGCGTGCGCCGGCTCGTCAACCTCGAGGGGTTCGGCATGCCGGCCACGCGCGCGGCGCAGGCGCCGGCGCGTTACGCGCAGTGGCTCGACGCGCTGAAGACGCCCGCCGAGCTGCGCTCGTACCCCGACCTCGACGCGGTGGCCGCGCGGCTGCTGCACAACAACCCGCGGCTCGCGCCCGAGAGGGCGGTCTGGCTCGCGCCGCACTGGGCCGAGCGGCGCGACGACGGGCGCTGGCACCTGCGTGCCGATGCGGCGCACAAGCGCGTCAACCCGGTGCTGTACCGCGTCGACGAGGTGCTCGAGATCTGGCGGCGCATCGCCGCGCCGCTGCTGTGGGTCGACGGCGACCTCACCGACACCACGCAGTGGTGGGGCCACCGCTACCCGCGCGACGAGTTCGACGCACGGCTGGCGGTGGTGCCGAACGTCCGGCGCCACCGCCTGTCGCCTTGCGGGCACATGCTGCACCACGACCAGCCGCTGGCGCTGGCGCGGTGCCTGGCCGAGTTCCTGACATAAACCGCGCCGGGCGGCGCGCGGCTCAGCGGTGGTAGTCCAGCTCCATGCGCTGCTGCAGCCGCCGCGCGATGCGGTAGACCTCCTTAAGCACGCGGCGGTCGATGTCGCCGAGCCGCGCGAAGTCGATGCGGTTCGGGTTGGCCGCATCGCCGCCGGGCTCGATCTGCACGCGCAGCCGCAGCATCTGCAGGACCTCGAACGCGCCGGCCCAGGACTCGCTCTCCTGCGGCGCGACCTGCAGGGCGCGGCCGACGGCCTCGAAGCGCGCGCGCGTGCCGGTCTCGGCGATGCCGCGCGCCAGCGCGAACAGCCGCGCCGCGTCGACGAACAGCATCGTGCCGTGCAGCTTCAGGTCGAGCCACTGGCGGCCGTCGCGGTCCTCGGTGCGGATCGCGCCGAGCCAGTTCAGCGGCACGCTGTTGCGCAGCGCGTTCTCGGCCATCTGCTTCATGAAGCGCGGCGTGCGCGCCGCGTCGGCGACGACGCGCTCGCGCAGCGGCGCGGCCAGGTCGAGGCGGCCGGCGAGCGCGCGGAAGTCGAAGTAGATGCTGGCGTTGAGCAGGTCGGTCGGCGAGCCGTGACCGATCCAGTGGTCGAAGCGCGCGGCCCACTCGTCGGCGGTCAGGCAGCACGCCGGGTTGCTCGCCATCACGCCGCCCTTGCACAGCGGGTAGCCGCAGGCGTCGAGCGCCTCGTTGACCTCGCGCGCGAACGCCAGCCAGGCCGGCCGGTCGCGCCCGGGGTCGTCGCTCGCGAAGATCAGCCCGTTGTCCTGGTCGGTGGCGATGGTCTGCTCGCTGCGGCCCTCCGAGCCGAAGGCCAGCCAGCACGCGCGCTGCAGGTCCAGCCCGCGGCGCGTGGCGGCCAGGTGCACCAGGCGCTCGGTCACCAGGTCGTTGAAGTGGCTGATCAGCTCGGTGATCTGGCGCGCGCCGACGCCCTGCGCCAGCAGGCGCTGCGCGAACTGGCGCAGCTCGCGCGTGGCCGCGCGCATCGCGTCGACGTCGGCGGCGCCGCGGATCGCGCTGCCGAGTTGCTTGACCGACAGGCGCTGCATCGCGAACAGGTCGCGCTCGGAGACGATGCCCACCAGCCGCCCGCGCTCGGTCACCGGCACGTGGCGCACGCCGTGGCGCGACATCAGCAGCGCCGCGTCCTGCGCGGTGTGCGCCACGTCGAGCGTGTGCACCGGCGCGCTCATCACCTCGGCGATCGGTGTGGTCAGCGGACGCTGCGGCAGCGTGATGCGGCCGAGCACGTCGTGGCGCGTCAGGATGCCCAGCGGCGCGCCGTCGTCGCCGGCCACCAGCACCGAGCCGATGCGCCGCTCGTGCATCGCCCGCAGCGCCTCGACGACGGCGCTGCCCGGCGCGACATGCACCGGCGGCTGCCGCACGAGGCGCCCGAGCGGCGTCTCGAGCGACTGCTCGGCCAGCGTCTGCGACGACAGCGTCGCCTGCAGCATCTGCCGCGAGACGTCGAGGTAGTGCAGCACGCGGGCGTGCAGGAACTCGGCCAGCGGCGTCGATGCGGCCGCCAGCGCCTGCACCGCGTCGAGCGGCACGCGCAGGCAGTCGCAGTCGACCTCGGCGACGTACGTCGAGGTCACCGCGCGCCCGCCCAGCGCCGCGCCGACCGGGAACAGCTCGCCGGCGTCGATCTGGAACTGCCCCGCGTCGCCGGCGCGCACCATGTCGGCGCGCCGCCGACCGGCGATGTGGCCACGCTGCAGCCACCACAGGTGCGCCACCGGCCCGTCGGCGGGTGCGACGACGGTCTGCCCGGCACGGTACGACACCGCCTGCGCCGCGGCGGCGAAACGCGTGACGTCGTCGGCGGTCATGCGCGCGAACGGCGGGTGCCGGCGCAGCGCCGCGACGATCGCGCCGGGGGCCGGTGAAGCGGCGGTGTCGTCCATGTCGCGAGCGTAAACAACAAAAAGGGCCCCCGAAGGGGCCCTGTCGGATCCGGGCAACGCCCGGCGGGGTCAGCGCCCGATCGCCTTCAGGTCGGGATAACGCACGTGCTCGACGAGCGTCTGCGTGTCCGGCCGCGGCGCGGGGGTCAGCAGGCTGACGATGATGATCACCGCGAAGCCCAGCGGCACGCCGAACAGGCCGGCCGCGATCGGCTGGATGTCCCACCACAGCTGCACCGGGCTGGTCACGCCGAACACGCCGCGCAGCCAGGGCTGCGTCGTGGCCATGTAGTAGAACGTGATGCCCAGGCCGGCGATCATGCCCAGCGTCGCGCCCCACTTGTTGGCGCGCTTCCAGAAGATGCCGAGCACCAGCGCCGGGAAGAACGCCGAGGCCGCGAACGAGAACGCCGCCGAGACCAGGAACAGGATGTCCGCCGGCTTCTGCGCCGTCACCCACGCCGCGAGCAGGGCCACCACCAGCAGCAGCGCCTTGGACACCGCGACGCGGCGTGCCGTCGACGCGTTCGGGTCGAGCATCTTGTAGTACAGGTCGTGCGAGAGCGCGTTGGCGATCGTCAGCAGCAGGCCGTCGGCGGTCGACAGCGCCGCCGCCAGACCCCCCGCGGCGACCATGCCCGAGATCACGAACGGCAGCCCGCCGATCGCCGGCGTGGCCAGCACGATGATGTCGCCGCCGATCCTCATCTCGCCGAGCTGGAAGATGCCGTCGCCGTTGATGTCGGACACCGACAGCAGCGCCGGATCGACCGCCGTCCAGGCCGCGATCCAGCCTGGCAGCTGGTCGAACGGCGTGCCCACCAGACCGGAGAGCACCTCGTACTTCACCAGCACCGCCAGTGACGGCGCCGTGAAGTACAGCAGGAAGATGAAGAACAGGCTCCACGTCACCGACTTGCGGGCCTCGCGCACCGACGGCGTGGTGTAGTAGCGCATCAGGATGTGCGGCAGCGCGGCCGTGCCGACCATCAGGCAGAAGATCAGCGCGAGGAAGTTGCGCCGCGAGACGTCGAACGCCTTCTGCTCGGCCTCGGTGCCGTTCGGGTTGCCGGCGAACACCTGCGCGTGACGCGGCATGCCGGCCAGCGGCTTGGCGCGCGCCTCGTTGGCCGCCTTGTCCTTCGCCCACTGCGCCTTCGCCGCCGCCTCGTCGGCCGGGATCGACGCCAGCGCACGCTCGGCGGCCTGGATCTGCGCCTGGGGGGCGTTGGTGTTGCGCAGCTCGTCGAGCTTGGCCTGCGCCGCGGTGCGGTCGGCGGCCAGCGCGGCGGCCGGGTCCTTCAGCTTCTCGCCGAGCGCGTCGGCGCGCTGCTTGAAGATCGCGATGACCTCCTTCTCCTTCGGGTCGTCGAGCAGCTTCTGCTCGAGCGCGGTGACCTTCTGCAGCTGGAAGCCGTAGATCGCCTGCGGCACCGGCACGCCGGTCTGCTTGACGCTCAGCCACACCACCGGGATCAGGTACGCGATGATGAGAATGATGTACTGGGCGACCTGCGTCCAGGTGACCGCGCGCATGCCGCCGAGGAACGAGCACACCAGGATGCCGCCGAGGCCGACGAACACCCCGATCTCGAACGCCAGCCCGGTCAGCCGCGCGGTGATCACGCCCACGCCGAGGATCTGCGCCACCACGTAGGTGAACGAGCACAGGATCGCCGCGATGATGCCCAGCAGCCGAGGCAGGTTGCCCTCGTAGCGCGCGCCGAGGAAGTCGGGAATCGTGAACTGGCCGAACTTGCGCAGGTACGGCGCCAGGAACAGCGCCACCAGGCAGTAGCCGCCGGTCCAGCCCATGATGAAGGCCAGGCCGCCGTAGCCGGTCAGGTACAGCGTGCCGGCCATGCCGATGAACGACGCCGCGCTCATCCAGTCGGCGCCCACCGCCATGCCGTTGTAGACGGCCGGCACGCGCCGCCCGGCGACGTAGTACTCGGCCGCGTCGGTCGTGCGGCTCATGATGCCGATGCCGGCATACAGCGCGACCGTCGCGAGCAGGAAGATCAGGCCGATCCAGCTCTGCGGCAGGCCCATCTGCTCGAGCACCGCGAGCACGACGATGAAGGCCAGGAAGCCGCCGGTGTAGAAGCCGTAGACCTTGTTCAGCTGCTTCTGGAACGCTCTCTGGGAGCCGGCGCTGAACATGCCGCCGCCTCCGGACTCAGGGGTCATGCCTGCCATGTCAGTCCTCCTCTGCCTCGGCCACGCCGTATTCGCGGTCGAGCTTGTTCATGTAGCGCGCGTACGTGCCGATGATGATCACGTAGACCACCAGCGCCCCCTGGGCGCCGACCCAGAAGCTGAACGGCCACCCGAAGAAGGTGAAGTTCAGGTCGCGGGCGAAGTACCCGATGACGAACGTCACCACGAACCAGATGGCCATCAGAATCGCCGTGATGCGCAGATTCTTCGACCAGTACTGGCGGTGCTTCTCAGTCAATTGCTGCATCGCATGCCTCCTGCTTCTCACATCTCCGGAAGGTCCGGAGCCCCTTTCACACCCGTGATCGCCGTCCTCAGGGCGTCAGCCCCGTCTCGCGCTCGAGCTGCGCCGCCACCTTGGGCTCGAAGTCCTTCAGCCGGCGGATGATCCTGCGCGCCTCCTCGGGCTCGTGGCGGTCGACCTGCACGCGCGCGAGGTGGTACCAGCCGTACGGACTCATCGGCTGCAGCTCGGTGTTGCGCTTGAGCGCGTCGACGGCCTCGTCGAGCCGGCCCTGGCGGATCAGCACCAGCCCCAGCCCGTACCAGGCGCGGTCGAGCTTGGCGTCGAGCGCGAGCGCGCGCCTGAACGCCGCCTCGGCCTCGTCGTAGCGCCCGGCCTGCTCGAGCAGGAACGCGAGGTTGAACCAGTCGGCGGCGCTGCGCGCCGGGTGCAGCGCGGTGAGCCGCTGCGCGTCGGCGATCGCCTCGTCGCGGCGGCCGAGCTCGGCCAGCAGGTGCGAGCGGCTGGCCAGCGCGTAGGCGTCGCCGGGGCGGCGGCGCAGCATCTCGTCGAAGGTCGCACGCGCCGCCTCGCGCCGGCCGATCAGCAGCCAGCCGATGGCGCGCCAGCGCAGGAACTGCTGCTCGAGGTCGAACCCGCTCATCGCCGGCAATGCTCCATGCCCATCTCGACGCACAGCGAGATCAGCTCGAACGTGACCACCGCGTAGGCGATGACCACGAGGAAGAAGGTCACCACCGGCACGTGCTCGTCGGCCACCTGCGCCGGCGTGATCTTGCGCACGACGAAGGTGAACGGGCGCGAGATCAGCCGCAGCGTGGTGTAGAAGAAATTCGTCTCGCGCTTCGCGCCGGCCAGCACGTACAGCACGCCTTGCCCGATCAGCGCGAGCAGGGGGATGTACAGCAGCATCTGCAAGAACTCCAGCAACTGCAGCATCGAAAGGGGTCGAACGCATCCGTGGCGTGCACGCCGACACGCCGTGCACGGGACTGCGCACGACGCCGGTCGTCATGGAGGCGAATGGTGTTCGCCGACGCCTTACCGCTTTCTGACAAACCGGGCCGATGCGCTCGCTTCCCCCCTCCGGGCTTACCCGCACCTCGCGCCGCCGCGCGCCGCCGCGGGCATGCAAGAATCGTCGCCCACGCACACCCGCCCACCGACGATGGACAACGAACAGATCAACGCGATCGGCACGCTGCTGGCCGACCTGAGCGCACGCACCGAGCAGCTTCGGGGGTATCTTTGACTACGACCGCAAGGCACTGCGGCTGAACGAGGTCAACGCCGCACTCGAGAACCCGGCGATCTGGAACGAGCCCAAGCGCGCGCAGGAGCTCGGCCGCGAGAAGAAGTCGCTCGAGACGGTGGTCGAGACGATCGACCACCTGACGCGCAACCTCGCCGACAGCCGCGAGCTGTACGAGATGAGCAAGGACGAGGGCGACGTCGACGCGCTGGCGTCGATCGAGTCCGACGCCGACCGGCTGCGCGAGCAGATCGAGGCGCTCGAGTTCCGCCGCATGTTCGCCAACCCGGCGGACCCCGGCAACTGCTTCGTCGACATCCAGGCCGGCGCCGGCGGCACCGAGGCGATGGACTGGGCGCAGATGCTGCTGCGCCAGTACCTGAAGTACTGCGAGCGCAAGGGTTTCAAGGGCGAGGTGCTCGAGGAGACCCCCGGCGACGTGGCCGGCATCCGCAGCGCGACGCTCAAGGTCGAGGGCGACTACGCCTACGGCCACCTGCGCACCGAGACCGGCGTGCACCGGCTGGTGCGCAAGAGCCCGTTCGACAGCGCCGGCGGGCGCCACACCAGCTTCGCCAGCCTGTTCGTCTACCCCGAGGTCGACGACACGATCGAGATCGAGATCAACCCCGCCGACGTGCGCACCGACACGTTCCGCGCCAGCGGCGCCGGCGGCCAGCACATCAACAAGACCGACTCCGCGGTGCGCCTGACGCACCTGCCCACCGGCATCGTCGTGCAGTGCCAGAACAGCCGCAGCCAGCACAGCAACCGCGACGAGGCGTGGCGCGTGCTGCGCAGCCGCCTGTACGAGCACGAGATGCGCAAGCAGATGGAGGCGCAGCAGAAGCTCGAGGACAGCAAGACCGACGTCGGCTGGGGTCACCAGATCCGCAGCTACGTGCTCGACCAGAGCCGCATCAAGGACCTGCGCACCGGCGTCGAGATCAGCAACACGCAGAAGGTGCTCGACGGCGACCTCGACCCCTTCATCACCGCCAGCCTCAAGCAGGGGCTGTGACGGCGCCGCGCCGTCACCGCCCTGCCGTCCACCCGGAAGAGAACCCCCATGCGCGAAGGCCCTGCCACCGTCGTGCGGCGCGAAGACTACGCGCCGAGCGCATACCGCATCCGCGAGGTCGAGCTGACGTTCGACCTCGACGCCGCCAAGACCCTGGTGTCGAGCCGGCTCGCGATCGAGCGCGACCCCGCCGCCGCGCCGCAGCCGCTGCGCCTGCACGGCGAGCAGCTGAACCTGCTGCGCGTGCTCGCCGACGGCGACAGCGTGAGCTTCCGCCACGCCGGCGGCGAACTGGTGATCGACCACCCGCCGGCCGGTGAGCGCTTCACGCTGGAGATCCGCAACTCGGTCGCGCCCGACAGGAACACCCAGCTGTCGGGGCTTTACAGGTCGGGCAGCGGGCTGTTCACGCAGTGCGAGGCCGAGGGCTTCCGCCGCATCACGTTCTTCCTCGACCGCCCCGACGTGATGGCCGTCTACACCGTCACGCTGCGCGCCGACAAGGCGAGGTACCCGGTGCTGCTGGCCAACGGCAACCTGGTCGCGCAGGGCGACCTCGACGGCGGCCGCCACTTCGCGACCTGGCACGACCCGCACCCCAAGCCCAGCTACCTGTTCGCGCTGGTCGCCGCCGACCTGGTCGCGCGCGAGCAGAGGATCGTCGGCCGCTCGGGCCGCGAACACCTGCTGCAGGTCTGGGTCAAGCGCGGCGACCTCGGCAAGACCGAGCACGCGATGCGCTCGCTGGTCGCCTCGGTGGCCTGGGACGAGGCGCGCTTCGGCCTGCCGCTGGACCTCGATCGCTTCATGGTCGTCGCCGTCGACGACTTCAACATGGGGGCGATGGAGAACAAGGGGCTGAACGTCTTCAACACCAAGTACGTGCTGGCCAGCCCCGCCACCGCCACCGACGACGACTTCGCCGCGATCGAGGGCGTCGTCGGCCACGAGTACTTCCACAACTGGACCGGCAACCGCATCACCTGCCGCGACTGGTTCCAGCTGTCGCTGAAGGAGGGGCTGACGGTCTACCGCGACCAGGAGTTCAGCGCCGACATGGCCGGCGACGCGTCGGCGCCTTGGTTCGGCGCGCCTTCGCCGGCCACGCGCGCGGTCAAGCGAATCGCCGACGTGCGCATGCTGCACCAGCTGCAGTTCGCCGAGGACGCCGGGCCGATGGCGCACCCGGTGCGCCCCGACAGCTACCTCGAGATCAACAACTTCTACACCGCCACCGTCTACGAGAAGGGCGCCGAGGTCGTGCGCATGATGGCCACGCTGGTCGGCCGCGACGGCTTCGCGCGCGGCATGGCGCTGTACGTGCAGCGCCACGACGGCCAGGCCGTGACCTGCGACGATTTCGCGCAGGCCGTAGCCGACGCCAACCCCGGCAGCGAGCTGGCCGCACGGCTCGACGCCTTCAAGCGCTGGTACGCGCAGGCGGGCACGCCGCGCGTGACCGCGCGCGGTCGGCACGACGCCGCGTCGCGCACCTACACGCTGACGCTCGAGCAGCACTGCCCGCCGTCGCCGGGCCAGCCGCACAAGCTGCCGTTCGTGATCCCGGTGGCGACCGGGCTGCTCGGCCGCGACGGGGCGGTGCTGCCGTTGCGCCTGGCCGCCGACGGCGACGCCGCCGACGAACGGCTGCTGGTGCTCGACGCGCCGAGCGCGAGCTGGACCTTCCACGGCGTCGACGAGCCGCCGGTGCCTTCGCTGCTGCGCGGCTTCTCGGCGCCGGTGCTGCTCGACGACGGCGCCGACGACGAGACGCTGCTGCTGCGGCTGGCGCACGACGCCGACCCGTTCAACCGCTGGGACGCCGGCCAGCGCCTGGCGCTGGCGCGCCTGCAGCGCGCGCTGGCCGCGCACACGCTGCCGCACCTCGACGAGGCCTTCGTCGACGCGATGCGCCGCGTGCTGCGCGACGAACGGCTGGCGCCGTCGTTCAAGGAGCTGGTGCTGACGCTGCCCAGCGAAGCCTGGGTCGCCGAGACGCTCGACGAGGTCGATCCGCCGCGCGTGCACGCGGTGCACGAGGCGATGCGCGCGCAGCTGGCCACGCGGCTGCACGCCGACTGGGCCTGGGCCTGGGAGCGGCACCAGGTGAGCGACGGCTACCGCCCGGACATGGCGCAGTCGGGCCGGCGCGCGCTGGCGAACCTGGCGCTGGCGATGCTGTGCCTGCACGCCGTCGAGGTCGGCGACCCGGTGTGGCCGGGGCGCGCGTACCAGCGCGTCAAGGACGCCGGCAACATGACCGACCGGCTCGGCGCGCTGCGCGCGCTGGTGCACGCGCACGCGCCGCTGGCCGACAAGGCGCTCGAGCACTTCCACGCGATGTTCCGCGGCGACGCGCTGGTCGTCGACAAGTGGTTCGCGCTGCAGGCCTGCGCGCCCGAGCGCGACGGCGCGGTGTTCGGGCGCGTCAAGGCGCTGCTGCAGCACCCCGACTTCACGCTGGCCAATCCGAACCGCGCGCGCAGCCTGGTGCACATGTTCTGCCAGCACAACGCCGCCGCGCTGCACCGCGCCGACGCCGCCGGCGTGCGCTTCTGGGCCGACCGCGTGCTCGAGCTCGACGCCGCGAACCCGCAGCTGGCCGCGCGGCTGGTGCGCACGATGGACCGCTGGCGCCACCTCGCCGAACCGTTCCGCGGCGCGGCGCGCGAGGCCGTCGCGCGCATCGCCGCGAAGGCCGAACTGAGCAACGACGTGCGCGAGATCGTCACCCGCGCACTGGAGGACTGAACGATGCCCAAACGCCGCATCAGCCTGACGCAGTACCTGGTCGAGCAGCAGCGCGAACACGGCCACCTGACCCCGCCGCTGCGGCTGCTGATCGAGGTCGTCGCGCGCGCGTGCAAGCGCATCGCGATCTCGGTCAACAAGGGCGAGCTCGGCGACGTGCTGGGCAGCACCGACCAGAGCAACGTGCAGGGCGAGATCGTCAAGAAGCTCGACCTGATCGCCAACGAGGTGCTGATCGAGGCCAACGTCTGGGGCGGCCACCTCGCGGCGATGGCCAGCGAGGAGATGGACAGCATCCACGTCGTGCCCGACCGCTACCCGCAGGGCGAGTACCTGCTGCTGTTCGATCCGCTCGACGGTTCGAGCAACATCGACGTCAACGTCAGCATCGGCACGATCTTCAGCGTCCTGCGCAAGGTCGGCCACACGCGCGGTGTCTCGGAGGAGGACTTCCTGCAGCCCGGGCGTCAGCAGGCGGCGGCCGGCTACTGCGTCTACGGCCCGCAGACCACGCTGGTGCTGACGGTGGGCAACGGGGTGGCGATGTTCACGCTCGACCGCGAGCAGGGCTCGTGGGTGCTGACCCAGGAAGACATCCGCATTCCCGAGGAGACGAAGGAGTTCGCGATCAACATGAGCAACCTGCGCCACTGGGCCCCGCCGATGCGCCGCTACATCGACGAGTGCCTGGCCGGCAAGGAGGGCCCGCGCGGCAAGGACTTCAACATGCGCTGGGTCGCCAGCATGGTCGCCGACGTGCACCGCATCCTCAGCCGTGGCGGCATCTTCATGTACCCCTGGGACCAGCGCGAGCCCGACAAGCCCGGCAAGCTGCGCCTGCTGTACGAGGCCAACCCGATGGCCTTCCTCGTCGAGCAGGCCGGCGGCATGGCCACCAACGGGCAGCGCCGCATCCTCGACCTGCAGCCGACCAAGCTTCACGAGCGCGTCAGCGTGATCCTGGGATCGAGCCAGGAGGTGCGGCGCGTCACCGAGTACCACGCCGCGTGAGCCGCCCCGGCGTGCCTATAATCGCGGTCTTTCGCCGGTGTAGCTCAGCTGGTAGAGCAGCGCATTCGTAATGCGAAGGTCGGGAGTTCGACTCTCTTCACCGGCACCAGAACCCCCGCCCGGGCACCGCGCCCGGCGTCACCCGAAAGCCCGGCCCCGCCGGGCTTTCGCCTTGGTGCGGCGCGCCGACTCGGTGTCGGCGGCGCACGCGGCGATTGACGCACGTCAACTCGGCCGGCCGGCACTTCGGCAACGCTCCACGCTTCGCCGCAGGCGCCGACGCCGCGGCCCGACCCCTGCCGGAGACGCCGCATGAAACGACTGATCGCCGCCTCGCTGCTCGTGTGCATCGCCGCCCAGGCGCAGGTCCAGGACAAGGCCCTGGTCGAACGCGCCCGTGCCGAGGGCAAGGCGTCGTTCTACGCCAACATCACTGCGGTCGAGCCGATCATGAAGGCGTTCACCGCCGACACCGGCGTGAAGGCCGAGTACACGCGCATCTCGACGTCGAAGTTCGTCGCCACCGCGATCACCGAGTTCGAGGCCGGCAAGCTGATGGCCGACGTGGTGCAGGCGCCGCTGCCGGTGCTCGAACTGCTGAAGGAAAAGGGCGTGCTCGCAGCCTACCGCTCGCCGGCGGCCGCGGGCTACCCCGAGTGGACGCGCAAGGACGCGCACATCCAGCTGTTCGGCATCGAGTACGTCGCGCTGATCTACAACAAGGAGCGCGTGAAGAAGGAGGACGTGCCGACGCGCTACGAGGACCTGACGCTGCCGAAGTGGCGCAACCAGATCGTGATGGCCAACCCGGCCAACCACCCGACGACGATCTCCTGGCTGGTCGGCCTGAAGGAGAACGTGTTCAAGACCGAGGCCGAGTGGCGCACGTTCCTGCAGGGTCTGGCGGCGAACCGGCCGATGTTCGTCGCCTCGTTCGGCCCCACCCCGGCGCCGGTCGAGAGCGGCGAGAAGCTGATCGCGATCTCGATGCCCAAGTACATCGTCACCAAGGCACCGGCGCCGCTGGACTGGGCGCGCGTGTCGCAGCCGATGATGGGCACGCCGCGCGCGATCGCGGTGACGTCGAAGGCGCCGCACCCGGCGGCGGCGCGCGCCTTTGTCGACTACTGGTTGTCGCAGCAGTCGATGCAGGTGCTGGCCAGGGACGTCGGCGAGTACGTGCTCGCGCCGGGCGTGCACCCGCCGATCGACGGCATCCAGGACGCGAAGGTGATCCCGATCCGCGAGTTGTCGGACGACGAGATCCAGAAGTGGGGCGACGAGTTCAAGAAGATCTTCGACGTCAAGTAGCCGCAGCGCGCCCATGGACATCCGCATCGAGGGCGTCAGCAAGCACTACCAGTCCGAGGGCAAGACGATCAAGGCGCTCGACGACGTGAGCCTCACGATCGAGCGCAACCAGATCTACACGCTGCTGGGCCCCAGCGGCTGCGGCAAGACCACGCTGCTGCGCTGCATCGTCGGCCTCGAGACGCCCGACACCGGCGAGATCCGCATCGGCGGCGAGGTCGTCTGGTCGCGCGACAAGGGCATCGCGGTGCCGCCCGAGCAGCGCGGGCTGGGCATGGTGTTCCAGACCTACGCGATCTGGCCGCACATGAACGTGTTCGACAACGTCGCCTACCCGCTGCAGGTGCGCGGCGTGGCCGCGGGTGCGATCCGCGAGCGCGTCGCCGCGACGCTGCGCTTCGTGCAGCTCGAGGGCTACGAGCAGCGCCCGGCGACCAAGCTCTCGGGCGGGCAGCAGCAGCGCGTCGCGCTGGCGCGCGCGCTGGTGGCCGAGCCGAAGGTGATCCTGTTCGACGAGCCGCTGTCCAACCTCGACGCCAAGCTGCGCGAGGAGACGCGCAAGGAGCTGCGCGCCTTCCTCGGCAAGCTGCAGATCACCGCGGTGTACGTCACGCACGACCGCGTCGAGGCGCTGGCGCTGTCGGACGCGATCGCGGTGATGCGCGCCGGGCGCATCGTCGAGACCGGCACGCCGCAGAAGATCTACTTCGACGCCGACCACCGCTTCGTCGCCGACTTCATCGGCCGCGCCAACCTGGTCAAGGCCACGGTGCGCGGCGAGCACGGCGGGCACACCGTCGTCGACTCGCCGCTGGGCCGCCTGGCGTGCCAGCGCCGCGACTTCGCGGCCGGCAGCGAGGCGACGCTGTGCATCCGCCCCGAGTTCATCCACGTCGTCGCCGGCGAGGCGCCCGTCGGGCACAACGTCGTCAACGGCCGCGTCGACTCGCTGACCTTTGTCGGCGAGGCCTACGAGGCCGAGATCCGCGTCGGCGAAGAACAGCTGCTGGCCAAGATCGA
The DNA here is from genome assembly GCF_035325925.1 of Azohydromonas sp. NCBI lineage: Bacteria > Pseudomonadati > Pseudomonadota > Betaproteobacteria > Burkholderiales > Sphaerotilaceae > Azohydromonas > Azohydromonas sp. The sequence continues at coordinate 85,088 of NZ_DAOKZA010000011.1, forward strand.
CCCCGACGCGCGGCTGCGCGAGGGTGACGCGATCAGCTTCACGCTCGACCCGGCGCACTGCCTGCTCGTGGCGGCCTGAGCGCGGCGCGATGGACCCGCGCCGCACCCGCCTGACCTGGCTGCTGATCGCCATCGTCGGCGCGCTCACCGTGGCGCCGGTGCTGATGCTGCTGCTGGGCAGCTTCTCCGAGGGGCTGACCGCGTTCGGCCAGTTCACCGTCGACAAGTACGTCCAGGCGTACAGCGACCCGGCGTTCCTCGACGTGATGTTCAACACCACGGTGTTCGTGCTCGGCTCGTCGACGCTGTCGACGGTGCTGGCGATCTTCCTCGCGTACCTGAACACGCGCACCGACATCCCGTTCAAGTTCCTGTTCGGCGTGCTGTCGATCATCCCGATGATGATCCCGCACCTGCTGTTCTCGGTCAGCTGGGCGCTGCTGCTGAATCCGTCGAACGGGCTGATCAACGTCGGCCTGATGCAGCTGTTCGGGCTCGACGGCGCCCCGTTCGACATCTACACGCTGTGGGGCATGATCCTCGTCGAGGGGCTGCTCGACCTGCCGATCGCCTACCTGATCATCGCGCCGGCGATGGCCTCGTTCGACGTCGCGCTCGAGGAGTCGTCGCGGGTGTTCGGCGCCAGCCCCTGGCGCACGCTGCTGCGCGTGACGCTGCCGGTGCTGCGCCCGGCGATCCTCGCCGCGTTCATCCTCGGCATCGTGCGCAGCCTGGCGTCGTTCGCGGTGCCGCAGGTGCTGGGCATGCCGGGGCGCGTGCAGGTGCTGGCCACGCACCTGTACGAGATGATCGCCACCGGCTTCGCCACCGACTACGGCAAGGCCGCCGCGGTGGGCATGAGCGTGCTGGTGACCTCGGTGACGCTGATCGTCGTGTACCGCGCGCTGACCGCCGAGAGCGAGAAGTTCGTGACCATCTCCAGCCGCGGCTTCCGCCCGACGGTGATCGAGCTCGGACGCGCGCGGCTGCCGCTGTTCGCGCTGGTCGGCGTGCTGTCGTTCGTGCTCATCGTGCTGCCGGTGGCGGTGCTCGCCTACACGTCGCTGGTGCCGTACTCGATGCTGCCGAGCGCGCGCGCCTTCGAGGCGATGAGCCTGAAGCACTGGCGCGACGTGTTCGCCGACCCGATCTCGCTGCTGGCGCTGAAGAACAGCCTGTTCCTCGCGGTCGTCGGCGCGACGCTGGGCGTGCTGCTGTCGGTGTTCGTCGCCTACGTGATCGTCAAGGTGAAGACGCGCGGCGCGGGCATCCTCGAGTCGCTGAGCTACCTGTCGTTCTCGTTCCCCGGCATCGTGATCGGCGTGGGCTTCATGTGGTTCTTCGTGCAGACGCCGCTGTACGCGACCATCTGGGCGCTGCTGCTGGGTTACATCGCGACTTACCTGCCGTACGGCATCCGGCCGATGTCGAGCGCGTTCATCCAGATCCACGCCCACCTCGAGGAGTCGTCGCTGGTGTGCGGGGCGAGCCCGATGACGACGATGCGCCGCATCATCGTGCCGCTGCTGATCCCGGGCATCGTCTCGGGGTGGATCCTGATGGCGTCGATGTTCATTCGCGAGCTGACGCTGTCGGTGGTGCTGTCGCGCCCGGGCACCGAGGTGCTCGCGGTGCAGATCCTGCGCTTTGCCGAGGACGGACTGTGGGGCCGGCTGTCGGCGCTGGGCATCGTGATGATCGCGATCTCGACGGCGCTGGTGGTGGCCGCCACCGTCGTCGGCAACCGCTTCAAGACCGCCTGATCGCGTCCTCCTGCCGGGCGCCGCAGCCGTCTCGTCCAAGCGTGCCCTGCGTGGCGCGGGCCGCGGGCGGCGAAAGCCTCGAGGACCGTACGCGTCTCGGCACGGGTTCGATGCCCGCCCCGCGCGGTGCCACGACCTACAATCGTCGCCCCGTCCGTCCTGGCTGCCCGGGCGCGGCAGGCGTCGCGCCGACGCCCCGCCCGGCCCCGTCCTGCCCCTTCGATCCATGAGCGAACTCGCGAAGTCCTTCGATCCCGCGTCCATCGAGCCACGCTGGTCGGCGCTGTGGGAGCGCGTCGGCGCCTACGCGCCGACGCTGGACGCGACGAAGCCGTCGTTCGCGATCCAGCTGCCGCCGCCGAACGTCACCGGCACGCTGCACATGGGGCACGCGTTCAACCAGACGATCATGGACGCGCTGACCCGCTACCACCGCATGCGCGGCTTCAACACGCTGTGGCTGCCGGGCACCGACCACGCCGGCATCGCGACGCAGATCGTCGTCGAGCGGCAGTTGCAGGAAGTCGGCATCAGCCGCCACGACGTCGGTCGCGACGCCTTTCTGAAGCACGTGTGGGACTGGAAGCAGCGCAGCGGCTCGACGATCACGAACCAGATGAAGCGCCTCGGCGACAGCGTCGACTGGTCGCGCGAGTACTTCACGATGGACGAGAAGCTCTCGACCGTCGTCACCGAGACCTTCGTGCGCCTGTACGACGAAGGCCTGATCTACCGCGGCAAGCGGCTCGTCAACTGGGACCCGGTGCTGATGTCGGCCGTCTCCGATCTCGAGGTCGAGAGCGAGGAGGAGGACGGCTTCCTGTGGCACATCCGCTACCCGCTGGTCGATCCGGACGGCCGCCTGAAGGCGGCCACGGGCCTCGACTCGCTGGTGGTGGCCACCACGCGCCCCGAGACGATGCTCGGCGACACCGCGGTGATGGTGCACCCCGACGACGAGCGCTACACCGCCCTCGTCGGCAAGACGGTGCGCCTGCCGCTGTGTGACCGCGAGGTCCCCGTCATCGCCGACGACTACGTCGACCGCGAGTTCGGCACCGGCGTGGTCAAGGTCACGCCGGCGCACGATGCCAACGACTACGCGGTGGGCCAGCGCCACGGCCTGCCGCTGATCGGCATCCTCTCGCTCGACGCCAAGGTCAACGACCACGCGCCGGTGCCGTACCGCGGGCTCGACCGCTTCGTCGCGCGCAAGCAGGTGGTGGCCGACCTCGACGCGCTGGGCCTGCTCGTCGAGACGAAGAAGCACAAGCTGATGGTGCCGCGCTGCGCGCGCACCGGGCAGGTGGTCGAGCCGATGCTCACCGACCAGTGGTTCGTCGCGACCACCAGGCCGGGCGCCGACGGCAAGAGCATCGCGCAGCAGGCGATCGACGCGGTGGCCTCGGGCGCCGTGACCTTCGTGCCCGAGCAGTGGGTCAACACCTACAACCAGTGGATGCACCACATCCAGGACTGGTGCATCTCGCGCCAGCTGTGGTGGGGCCACCAGATCCCGGCGTGGTACGGCATCGACGGCCAGGTCTACGTCGCGCGCGACGAGGCCGAGGCGCGCGCCAAGGCCACCGCCGACGGCTACGCCGGCCCGCTGCAGCGCGACCCCGACGTGCTCGACACCTGGTACTCGTCGGCGCTGGTGCCGTTCTCGACGCTGGGCTGGCCGGCGAAGACGGTCGAACAGGACCTGTTCCTGCCGTCGACGGTGCTCGTCACCGGCTTCGACATCATCTTCTTCTGGGTCGCCCGGATGATCATGATGACGACGCACTTCACCGGCAAGGTGCCGTTCCGCCACGTCTACATCCACGGCCTGGTGCGCGACTCGCACGGCCACAAGATGAGCAAGAGCGAGGGCAACGTGCTCGACCCGGTCGATCTGATCGACGGCATCGCGCTCGAGCCGCTGCTGGACAAACGCACCACCGGGCTGCGCCGCCCCGAGACCGCGCCGAAGGTGCGCGAGGCGACGAAGAAGGAGTTCCCCGACGGCATCCCGGCGTTCGGCGCCGACGCGCTGCGCTTCACGATGGCCAGCTACGCCACCCTCGGGCGCAACGTCAACTTCGACACCAAGCGCTGCGAGGGCTACCGCAACTTCTGCAACAAGCTGTGGAACGCGACGCGCTTCGTGCTGATGCAGGTCGACGGGCTCGGCGACGTCGAGCGCGGCATCGTCGAGTGCGCGCACGATTGCGGCCCCGACGGCACGCTGCACTTCTCGCACGCCGACAAGTGGATCGTCAGCGAGCTGCAGCGCGTCGAGGCCGCGGTGGCGCAGGGCTTCGCCGACTACCGGCTCGACAACGTCGCCAACGCGATCTACGCCTTCGTCTGGGACGAGTACTGCGACTGGTACCTCGAGATCGCCAAGGCGCAGCTCGCCCAGGGCACGGCGGCGCAGCAGCGCGCGACGCGGCGCACGCTGCTGCGCGTGCTCGAGGCGGTGCTGCGACTGCTGCACCCGATCACGCCGTTCGTCACCGCCGAGCTGTGGGAGAAGGTCGCGCCGGCGGCCGGCCGCGCGGTCGACGGCGGCATCGTCGTCGCGCCCTACCCGCAGGCGCAGCTCGAACGCGTCGACGCCGCCGCCGACGCCTGGGTCGCCCGGCTGAAGGCCCTGGTGGGCACCTGCCGCACGCTGCGCAGCGAGATGGGGCTCGCCCCCGGCGAGCGCGTGCCGCTGCTCGCCCATGGCAGCGGTGACGATGCCGGCTTCGTCGCCGAGGCGGCGCCGCTGCTGCGCGCGCTGGCGCGGCTGGCCGAGGTGCGGCTGATCGAACCCGAGTCCGCTTTCGCGCAGGCCACGCAGGCGGCCCCGGTGGCGGTGCTCGGCGACCTGCGCGTGGCGCTGCACGTCGAGGTCGACATGGCGGCCGAACGCGCGCGGCTCGAGCGCGAGATCGCGCGGCTCGACGCCGAGGTGGCGAAGGCGCAGGCCAAGCTGGGCAACGCCAGCTTCGTCGAGCGCGCGCCGGCGGCGGTGGTCGAGCAGGAGCGCCAGCGCCTGGCCGGCTTCACGCAGACGCTGCGTCGTCTGCGAGATCAGGCGGCTCGTCTGCCGGCAGCCTGAACTCGGGCGCCGCGTCGGGGCGCTCGCCGAGCAGCTCGTCGATGCGGCGCGCGACCATCCACGCGCCGCGCCGGCGCGACTCGCGGGTGATGCCGGCCACGTGCGGCGTGACCTGCAGCGTGTCGATGTCCGACAGCGGCCGCCCGGCGTCGAGCAGCCCCGGCTCGACGCTGTCGAGCCAGGCCGCGGCCATGCGCCCGCTGCCGAGGACGTCGGCCAGCGCGGCCTCGTCGAACAGGCTCGAGCGCGACAGGCTGACCAGCACCTGGTCGGGCTTGCAGAACGGCAGGAAGCGGTCGCCGAGCAGGCCGCGGTAGCGGTTGAAGTACGGCAGCATCACGCACAGCGCGTCGCTGCGCTCGACGAGCTCGCGCAGCGGCAGCGGCATCACGCCCCAGCGCGCCCACAGGCCGTCGTTGGCGTGCACCGCCGGGTCGTAGCCGACCACGCGCGAGCCGAAGGCCGCCAGCAGCGGCACCAGCGCCGGCGTCGCCGGCACCAGGCCGACCAGGCCGACGGTGACGCCGCCCAACTCGCGCCCGACCTGCGCGCCGTCCTCGGTGACCACCGGCACGCGGCGCAGCAGCGCGAGCAGCGCGCCGATCACGAACTCGGCCTCGGCCGCCGCGCTCGCCGCGCCGCTGCGCACGATCTCGACGCCGGCGCGCTGGCACGCGGCGGTGTCGATCGCCTCGACGCCGTTGCCGACCACGCCGACGGCGCGCAGCACCGGCGCGTAGTGCAGCATCGTCGCGTCGAGCGCGACCGCCGGCGGCATGACCAGCGCGCGCACGTTGAACAGCGCCTGCCGGAACGCGCGCGGGTCGCGCACCAGCTCGGGCGCGTAGCGCACCGCGTGGCGCTGCTGCAGCCACTGCATCACCTGCGCGTCGATCGGTTCGACGATCAGCACGTCCATGCGATTCGCGGCCTTCGGTCAGCGAGCGCGGCGCGCGTCGCGTGACAGAATCCCCTCTCCCCCTGCAGGCACACCCGCATCGATGAAAGTCAACAAGGCGATCTTCCCGGTCGCCGGGCTCGGCACCCGCTTCCTGCCCGCGACCAAGGCGCAACCGAAGGAGATGCTGCCGGTGGTCGACAAGCCGCTGATCCAGTATGCCGTCGAGGAAGCCTACGCCGCCGGCGTGCGCGAGATGATCTTCGTCACCGGCCGCCACAAGCGGCCGATCGAGGATCACTTTGACATGACTTTCGAGCTCGAGGTAGCCCTCGAACAGGCGGGCAAGCAGGCGCTGCTCGACGTGGTGCGCAGCGTCAAGCCCGACGACATGGAGTGCATCTACGTGCGCCAGCCGCAGGCCCTGGGCCTGGGGCACGCGGTGCTGTGCGGCCGCCGGCTGGTCGGCAACGAGCCGTTCGCGGTGCTGCTGGCCGACGACCTGATGGTCGGCCCGAGCGACGGCCCGCCGGTGCTGGCGCAGATGGTCGAGCAGTTCGGTGAGTGGCGCGCGTCGATCCTGGCGGTGCAGGAGGTGCCGGCCGAGCACACGCGCCGCTACGGCATCGTCGCCGGCAGCGAGGTCAACGACCGGCTGGTCGACGTCGAGCGCATCGTCGAGAAGCCGGCGCCGGAGGCGGCGCCGTCGCGCCTGGGCGTGGCCGGGCGCTACATCCTGACGCCCGGGGTGTTCCACGAGATCGAGACCCAGCCGCGCGGCGTCGGCGGCGAGATCCAGCTCACCGACGGCATCGCCTCGCTGCTGCGCCGCGAGAAGGTGTTCGCCTACCGCTACCAGGGCAAGCGCTACGACTGCGGCAGCAAGGAGGGATTCCTGCAGGCCAACGTCGAGCTGGCGCTGGCGCACCCGGAACTGGGGCCGGGCTTCCGTGACTTCCTGCGCAGCCTGGACCTGTGACGGGCGGCGGCGCGCTCAGCGCCGTCGCAGGTAGTGCACGAACTCGTCGGCGGTCTGCACCTGCTCGAGCAGTTCGTTGCCGGTCTGGCGCGCGAAGGCCTTGAAGTCGCGCATCGAACCGGGGTCGGTGGCCACCACCTTGAGCACCTCGCCGCTGGCCATCTCGGCCAGCGCCTTCTTCGCCTTGAGGATCGGCAGCGGGCAGTTCAGGCCGCGAGTGTCGAGTTCGCGGTGCGCCTGGAGGTGGTCGGACATGGTCGATCCCGGTCGATGGACGGATGGCGCTAGCCGCGCGGCGGCTCGAGGAACCGCGGCTCGATGCCGCGCGCGCGCAGCCAGTCGGCCAGCGCGAAGCCGGTGCCGGCGCGCCAGCAGCGCACCTCCGCCGGTGCGAACAGGCGGTACTCGGCGAGCTCGGGCGACAGGCGGACCTCACCGCGCGAGCGCGCGTGGTACGCGATGATCACCTGGTTCATGCGCTGGAAGTCGTACACGCCGATCAGCTCGAGCGTGTCGACCTGCAGCGCGGTCTCCTCCTCGACCTCGCGCGCGATGCCCTGCTGCGGCGTCTCGCCGGCCTCCATGAAGCCGGTGATCAACCCGAACATGCGCCCGCTCCACGCCGCGTTGCGCGCCAGCAGCAGCTGGCCGTCGCGGTCGGTGCACTCGATCACCGCGGCGAGCACCGGCGTCGGGTTGTTCCAGTGCGTGAAGCCGCAGGCCGGACAGCGCAGCCGCGTCTTGTCGCCGCCGTCCTCGGCCACCGCGATCGGCGCCAGCGGCGTCGCGCAGCACGGGCAGAAGCGGAACTCGCTCACGGCTGCTCAGGCGGGGAACACGCCGGTGGACAGGTAGCGGTCGCCGCGGTCGCACACGACGAAGACGATCGTCGCGTTCTCGACCTGCTGCGCGATCTGCAGCGCCACCCAGCAGGCACCGGCCGCCGAGATGCCGGCGAACAGCCCCTCTTCGCGGGCGAGACGGCGCGCCATCTCCTCGGCGTCGGCCTGCGTCACCAGCACCAGCTCGTCGACCGCCCGCGGGTCGTAGATCTTCGGCAGGTAGGCCTCGGGCCACTTGCGGATGCCCGGGATGCGCGAGCCCTCGGCGGGCTGAGCGCCGACGATGCGCACCGCCGGGTTCATCTCCTTCAGGTGGCGCGACACGCCGGTGATCGTGCCCGTGGTGCCCATCGCGCTGACGAAGTGCGTGATGCGGCCCTCGGTGTCGCGCCAGATCTCGGGCCCGGTGGTCTCGTAGTGGATGCGCGGGTTGTCGGCGTTGGCGAACTGGTCGAGCACCAGCCCCTTGCCGTCCTTCTGCATCTGCTCGGCGAGGTCGCGCGCGTACTCCATGCCGCCGCTCTTGGGCGTGAGGATCAGCTCTGCACCGAAGGCCTTCATCGTCTGCGCGCGCTCGATCGACAGGTCCTCGGGCATGATCAGCACCATGCGGTAGCCGCGGATCGCCGCGGCCATCGCCAGCGCGATGCCGGTGTTGCCGCTGGTGGCCTCGATCAGCGTGTCGCCCGGCTTGATCTGCCCGCGCTCCTCGGCGCGGCGGATCATGCTGATCGCCGGGCGGTCCTTCACGCTGCCGGCGGGGTTGTTGCCCTCGAGCTTGCCGAGGATCACGTTGCCGCGGCGGTCGTTGTCGACGCCGGACACGCGCTGCAGGCGCACCAGCGGCGTGCGGCCGATGGCGTCTTCGAGGGTCGGGTAGGCGGGCATGGTCGCGGCTCGGCTCTTCACGCGGCGATTGTCGCAGCGCGGCCCCGGGCCCGCGCAGGGTGCATGTGATAATCCGCGCCGCGCAACTGCCACCGCAGTCCCCGGCCCGGGTGGCGAAATCGGTAGACGCAGGGGACTCAAAATCCCCCGGAGCAATCCGTGCCGGTTCGAGTCCGGCCCCGGGCACCAAATCGGCATCCTCTGCCGTCCGCTCACGTCCTCTTTGATCGCGTTTCCCTCTGAAACGCCTAGGGGAACCGTTCGCCCACGGTCGCTGTAGTGTGCCACCTTCCGCGGCATCGCGGGGGCACCTGCGGGGGCACCGATCGGCGAAAGCGGGGGCACAGGGGAACGGGAGAGGATCATTCGACGGGGCAATCGGGACGCTATGTGCCCCCGCCCTGGGGCGCCAGATCGTCAACAGCGCGGCCGCGTCTCGGCAACGGGTGCAGCCCCGCCGGCGCGGCTCGCGGCAGTCGCGCATCGTTGCCGCGTCAGCCAGGCGGGCCTATGCTGCGGCCGTGACCCCAGCACCCGCCCTCAGTCGCCCCGCCCTCGCCGCGCTGCTGTGCACGCTGGCGACGTGCGCCGCCACGGCGCAGGGCGTCGTCTACCGCTGCAGCTCGGCCGACGGCGCGATCTCGTTTCAGGACACGCCATGCAAGGGCGCCGGCGGTGCGATCGACCTTGCGGCGCCGAACGTCGTCGCGGGCTTCGACTTCGCCGACCCGCTGCTGCGCAGCGCCCGGGCGCGTGCAGCGATCGAGCGCGGCGCCATCGTGCCCGGCATGACCGCCGATGAAGTGATCCGATCGCGCGGGCAGCCGGCGCGGCGTACGATGGCGATCGACGCCGCCGGCGGGCAGTTCGAGGAACTTGTGTACCGCCTGCCGGATGGTCGGCTGCGCGTCACGCTGCAGGCCGGCCAGGTCACCGCGACGCAACTCACCGAACGCTCGACCATCGGCGACGGCCACCGCCGCGCGGTCGTGCCGCACCAGGCGCCGCGCCGTCACCGTCACCAAGGGGTCGAACCGACAGCCCGCCGGATCGAGCGGCGATAGGGCCTGCGGTGCGTGGCGTGGTCTGGTGCATCTGGTTCGTCGGCGTCGGCGCCGCGCTGGTCCCGTTGGGTCTGGCCTTGGACGCCGAGCGCACGATGGCGATCGGCGCAGGGTTGATCGCCGTCGTCGGGTAGCCCGTGCTGTTCATCGCCGGTGCGTTGCACGACAGCGGCTGCAACCGCCACCCCAGCCGGTAGCGCCGCAGGGCCCGCCACACGCCCCCAGCGCCGAGGCCAAACGACGGGCCCGGCTCATAGCCTACATCTATCGTCAGCGTCGATCACGCATCGTCAATTGATAAGTTCACCGGCGCACCCACTGGCGCCGCCGGGGGGGCCGAATTACCCGCCCGGGACTGCCCCCGGAAGGACCCATAGGGGGTGTCAGGCGCGGCGCCGGCAGCTTCGTCGACGGCGCGGCGTGTTACATCTCGGGCTCTGCGAGACCGGGAAGAATTCCCGGTGACCCGCTTTCTTGTGGGGGCAGTGGGGGCAGTGGGGGCAACCTCGGCAAGTGGTTGTCACGCCTCACTTTTTCTGCCCCCACATCTGCGCACGCACTGCCCCCACACGCGGCGCATGTGGGGGCAACTCGATACGCCGAGGTTCGCCGACGTGCGGGCCTTCGTTCGTCACTGGCGGCGCCGCACTGTTGCCGCCGACCCGCCGCGCGAATTTGTAACCGCCACGCGGGCCGACCCGCCCCCCCGACTGGCGCTCGCCCGACACCCCGCCGGGGCTCAGTCGTCGCCCTCGAAGATCGAGCTTCGGATGCGGTACACCCGCACATTGCCGAGCCCGGGCAGGCGCTCACGCCGCGCCAGGTGGCGCCCTTCGGACACCAGGTGCCCGCGGTCACGCAACAGCCGCAACACCGCGCCGGCGTCGAAGCCGTCGCACGCCTCGCGCTCGAAGACCTCGGGGAAACAGTAGTGATCGACGGTGGTTTCTTCGGCGTCGGCGTCGCTCACCTTCTCGCCGAACTCGCGCATGTGGTCACTGTCGCTCTTGATCGGCCGGCCGTCCTTCGTGACCATTCGCCGCAGCCCGGCCCGCAGCCCCTTGTCGGGTGCCCGGTCGTCAAGGGCGCGGTGCCACCACGTGAAGCGCCCGGCGCCGTTGAGCTGCAGCCAGCGCCGCACCTGCGCCAGCATCTGCGCCGTCTCGGCGTCGCCCTGCCCTCCGGCCCGCGCCGCGAGCCAGGCCTCGAAGCAAGCCCGCGCTGCGGTAGTCGCCTCGCCCTGCGGCCACCCGGTCAGCCCGGCGTCGGTCGCCAGTTCGCCGGCCACCGCCGCCAGGGCGAAGCGCCGGCCGACGCGATGCACCTGCCCCGAGGCGCCATCGGCGACCCATTGCGCGGCCAGGCGCTCGATACCGCCGCGCACGTCGTCGCGCAGTTCGTCGGCGTGATCGACACACCAGCGCAGCCACTCGCGGCCGGCGTGACCGTGGTTCGCCTCGGTGGCCCCCGCCAGGTACTGCGCGAAGGCGGCGCCGCCCTCGTGATCGTGCGTCGTCTCGAAGATCGTGCCCGGCGCCACCTCGGCGGCGGTGTCGCACATGCGCAGCTCTTGACCCGCGCGGGCTCGCTTGCCGCCTTCGGCCATGTGCGCCGCGAGCCCCACCTCGCCCGCGCTCAGGAAGAGAAGGCGCCAGGTCAGCCGCGGGCGCGGCTCGCCCGTGCGTTGACTGCGGGCCTTGCTCGTTTCGTTTGCCAGCATGTAGGCGCACTCGCCCGCGGTCTTCGGGTCCACCTGCGCCAGCTCGTCGAGGATAAGCAGGGCGTCGCAATGCTGCGCGGCCACCGTCTCTAGGGCGTTGTCGGTGGCCCGCCAGCGTTGCAGGTAGTTCGGCCCGCCGTAGACGCTGCCGGCCACGCGCAGCGCAGTCGTCTTGCCGCAGCTCGAAGACCCGCGCAGGTGGAACCCGCCCGAGTCGATCCCGCTCGGGCGCAGCAGTGGACCGGCAAAGGCGCAGCTCACGGCGAAGGCGAGCCGCGAGTTCCCAACGCACTTCGCCGCGACCGTCGATCGCCAGGCGTCGAGAGTGCCGCGCAGCCTGAACGGCGATTCGACCGCGCCGCCCGTCTGGAACACGATCGCCTCGGGCGCCGGCTCGCCTGCGGCCGGCTCGCGTTGCAGCGTGTCGCGAGGCAACACGAAGGCGCGGCCGTGCCAGCCCACGCGATCGACGCAACGCACGAAGTCGGCCGGCGTGCTCTGTTGCAGGAACAGCCCGAGCCGGTCCTTCGCCTTCGTGCCCGGGGCGATGCGAAGCCCCATGCCGAGCAAGGCGGCGCGGTATTCGTTGCCGTCGCCGGCCAGCATCCGCGCCGGCATGGGCCAGGTGCGCACGTTGCCCCGCGGGTCGTCGAACTCCAAGAGGAAGCCCCAGCCGTCGCCGTCCGCATCGTGCGTGCGGGCGATCACCGCTAGGCGGGAACACACGGCGACCATGCGCGGCGAACCGCCGCCCTCGCCGCTGTCGCGGTAGTACAGCCACCCGTCGCGCAGCTCGAAGCCGAAGGGCAGCCCCGTCGCGGCGTCTGGCGGCCCGCTGGCGGCGTTTACGGCGTCGGGCGATGCCTCGGCATCCTCGGCCCCGCTCGGCGCTTCCTGCGTCGATTTCGCGGGCATCGTCAGCAGCTCGGCGCACGCCCGCTCGATCACGTCGCGCACTGCGGCGAGCCCGGCCGACTGGTGCACATCGTTGAAGTCCGAACCGCCTTCGGGCAACGGCTCGGGGAACACGGCGAGCCCACCCACCGCGCGGGCCGCGGCGGTCGCCGCCTTGCGGCCCGGGTTGCCGGTCGTCGCCCGATCGTCGTCGCCCGCGATCAGCAGCCGCGCCGAGGGATGCAGCTCGGCTAGGGCCTGCGCGACGTGGCGCAGGTTGCCGGCATCGAAGCCCACGGCCACCGGCCGGCCCGTCGCCTCGAAGATGCTCGCCGCGGTCGCGAAGCCCTCGGCGATTACGATCACGTCGGCGCCCTCGGCGTCGCCGCGGATCATGTGCCAGGTGCCCGCCTTGCGCCCCCATCGAAGAAACCGCTTCGATCCATCGGCGGCGATGGTCTGCAAGTTCACCAGGCCCGAAGCGTTGACCATCGGGACCGCGATCGAACCATCCCCGAGGAAGCGCACGCCGTGCGCCTTGATGCCCTTGCGGTCGAGGTAGACGCTCGTCCCCGTCTCGCTCGCCTTCGCCCACAGGGCCGCAGCCATGCGTGCCGTGTCGTCGGCGCGGGCGCGGAAGCGGGCTTCGTCGGCGTCGCGGCGCTTTGCCGCTTCGGCCCTGCGGCGCTCGCGTTCGGCCAGGTCTTCGGGCGTGGCGGGTTTGGAAAGTCGCCAGCCGTGGCGCTTCGCCTCGGCGATCAGCGTCGCGATCGTGATCCGGCCGGGCTTGAACGATCGCCACACGTCGCGCACGTCGCGGGCGTTGTAGGTCTGCCCGCCGCGCGACCATTCATCGAAGATCGCGAGCCCTTCGTCGCCCGGCAGCTCGGAGTGAAGCGCCATGCCCAGGCGAAGCCAGGTCTCGCGGTCGAGGTCGGCCGGGATCGCGAGCAGGGCCGATCGAAGGTCGCCCGCAGACAGCGGGGCGGGTGTGCGCTTCGTCGTCATGCTGCGCCACTCGCGCCGAACAGGTCGCCTTGCGACTGGTCGCACGCTGCCAGCGCATAGACCATCGTTGCGGTCGCGGTGCCGTCCGGCCCCGTGACGATGGCCCACCCGCCGACGATCGGGAAGCCGCCCGCACGCAGCTCGCTGATTCGCTTCGTCACGCTCGGCACCCTGCAACCCTGTTCAAGCTCGGCCTTACTGGCAGGGCCGCACATCAAGCGGGCGAGGACACAAGAGCGCTGCAGCGCCGCGCTGCGGTACGGCCCGCCGGCGTGGCGCGCGACGTGAACCGGGCTTCGCCTCATTGTCAATGCCCGGGCGCGTGCCCGTGGTTCGTCGTCGACAGCATCAGGCCGGACAGCAACGGCAGCGTGCCGCCCGGCGCGGCGAACACCTCGACTCGCATGTGAACGTGCACGCGCGGCCAGTACATGCGACCGTGGAACTCGACGTAGCGCGGCACGCCTGCGCTCACGTCTGCCCGCAGCGCCTTCATCAGCGCGGCTCTGTCCGGGGCGATCGCGTGGCCGGGTGCGCCGCCACGCAGGCGTGCGGCCGTCGCGTCGATCGCAGCGCCGGGCGCGTCGTCGCCCTCAGCTGTCGAGAAGGTGACACCCGAAAGCAGCGGCAGCGCTTCGCCGGGTGTCGCGAACACCTCGACTTCCAGCGCCAGGCCGACGCGCAGCCAGTAGCGCCGGCCGCTGAGGGCAACGGAACGCGGCACCGCCTCGGCCACCTTGTCAGCGATGGCGAACAACAGCGCCTGAGTCCCGGGGAATTCGCTCGCGTCGCTCGCCTCGCCAGGCGTGCCGGTGTGCAGGTAGGCGGCCGTCTCGGCGATCTCCGCGTGAACGTCGCCCGCTGCGCCGGTGGTTCGCTTGTCCTTCGCGGCCTTCATCGTGCCGCCTCGCGATCGGCTGCAGCGCTGCGGCTTGCGATCTGTTCGGCGATCCAGCGCTGAACCGCTCGCTCACTCCACATGGTCGCCCTGCCGATCTTGATCGGACGGGGGAAGGTGCCATTGCGCACGCGGTCGAGAACGAAGGTACGGCCGGCGCCGACCGCATCCATGACCGCGGGCAAGCGCAACAGGCGATCAGGCGCGGCGCCCTCGCCGGTCTTGTGATCGCCACTCATTGCACGCCCTCCGGCCGCGCCGCGAGCCAGGCCTCGAAGCAAGCCCGCGCTGCGGCGGTCGCCTCGCCCTGCGGCCACCCGGTCAGCCCGGCGTCGGTCGCCAGTTCGCCGGCCACCGCCGCCAGGGCGAAGCGCCGGCCGACGCGATGCACCTGCCCCGAGGCGCCATCGGCGACCCATTGCGCGGCCAGGCGCTCGATACCGCCGCGCACGTCGTCGCGCAGTTCGTCGGCGTGATCGACACACCAGCGCAGCCACTCGCGGCCGGCGTGACCGTGGTTCGCCTCGGTGGCCCCCGCCAGCAGCGGGCCGGCAAAGGCGCAGCTCACGGCGAAGGTCAGGCGCGAGTTCCCGGCGCTCTTCGCCGCGACCGTCGATCGCCAGGCGTCGAGGGTGCCGCGCACCTTGAACGGCGATTCAACGGCCCCGCCGCTCTGGAACACGATCGCCTCGGGTTCGGGCTCGCCTTCGGCCGGCTCGCGTTGCAGCGTCTCGCGAGGCAACACGAAGGCGCGGCTGTGCCAGCCCGCGCGGTCGACGGCGTGCGCGGGGCTGGGGGTGGGGGTGGATTGCATGACGGCTCCTGAACATGGAGCCGCCCGCGTCGCGATCGCCGGCGGCCCCGTTATTTGAGTCGCCGTATTCGCGATGCTGATAGCGGCTCAGTACGCAGATGCTGCCGAGCGCTGCTGCCGCCGCCTAGGGAGGTCAATTCGCCTTCGTCGCTCCGATTCCCCCCCCCGGGAAGACCCGGCCCGCGCGTCGTTGATGACAATCCTCGCTTCAATGCACCGAGGTTCGCGAGCTGCTGCCGCAGCAGATCGAGGTCGATCTCACCGCGCTCAATGGCAGTGCGCAACACGTCGTGCGGATCACCAGTCAAACGGAGTTGCCGCCAACACTGCCGCGCCACACGGACAAGCCGCGCGCCGGAGCCCGACGCCAGTGGGTGCCCGTGCATGCCCAGGATCACGGCGAGCTGCCGGATCAACACGGCGCCGGGGTTTCGCTTGCGACCGCGCTTCGCGGGTGGAAGCCGCTCAACCTCACGCGCGGCCCACTGCGCGAGCCAGTCGAGCGTCGTCGCCGCGTCGGTCAACAGGCGCCACTGTTCGCGAAGGGCGATCCGTTCATCCGGGCGCGCGTGCGCATTCCGGAACTTCGCGAAACGATAGGCGAATTGTGACCCGGTGGCGCCGTCATCAAGCCACCGGTGTAGGTCGTCGCCAAGATCGCGCGCCAGATTGCCGAGGCGCTGCAGCTTATTGCGTGCGAAGTGTCTCGGCGTGAGGTCGAGTCGCTGCAGCATGTCGCGATCGCCTTCAACGCTGCGAACGAGTTCCAGGACTTCGGCGGCGCACTCGGGCCCGAGGATGCGCGAGAGTTTCGCCGCCGCCTCGGCTTCATCGTTGTTCACGCTCGCACCCCTTCCGATGCGCCCTTCGTTGGGGTCGCCGCGCCAGCCCGGGAAGGGTCCGGGTCTTCACCCTCGGGGATCAGCCTCGGGCTAGGCGCGGCGAATCTCCTTCAGCCCTTCGGCTGGCCGACTCCCGCAACTGGCGAACGCATCGGCGTCGTCGCCGCTGGATGCCCAAGCGCCGCGAGTGCGCGGCGAAGGTCCGCCTCGGTTCGTGCGAGGTCGAGGTACGTGCCGATCTCTTCGGGGTTCACGAAGCGCCGGCCGTATTCGGGTGTCTGCAGGGTGCGCACCGCCGCCCGCACCAGCTCGCGCACCGCCTCGGTGTCGGGTCTGCCCAGCTCGCCGGGTCGTCGATCGGCCCATTGAGGTCGCCGTTCATCTTGTTCCCTCCGCGCCGGCGGGCACCTCTCGACCCCCGATCGCATCGCGGTAGCCGCGGCCTCGCTCGGCTCGCATCTCGTCGGCGTCGTCGGCCAGCTTCAGCCAAAGCGCATGCTCAGCCTCAGTGCCGAACCGATCACCATGCGCGAGGCGGCGCAGGCCCCGCTCATAGCCAGCAGCATAGGCGTCACCCACAAGGCCGGCCAGGCGGGCGATGCGCAGTCGCTGCATCCGCGCGGCGTGATCGTCAAGTCGGGTCGTCATAGAAGCCCCCTCTCCGCGAACTATGTTGTGCTCCCCATACTTCGCCGAACGTGGACTTCTTTGATA